>JAUNKK010000009.1 GCA_030532825.1 Propionibacteriaceae bacterium | reverse complement strand
ACGCGTTCGACCACAGACCCTGGTTACCCATACCCACGAAACCCACACCACTCCACTGGTTAGCTGCATGCTTCTGGTGTTTCGGTGAAACAGCTGGTCGCTGAACTCCGCCTCTAGATCGGCGATCATCCGGGTCGCCGTCTGGGGTGAGACGGACAACTGCATCGCGGCGTTCCTGAAGCTCAGCGTCCCCGCAGCGGTACAGAAAAACCGCAGGGCTTCTAGCCGGTTCATCACTGACGCGCACCTCCAAAAGCAAATAGTAATTCATCGTTCCGTAAAATAGAATTCTCTATTCCATTTTATGTCATTGTCTCAAATGTGCGACGTTGCTACAGTTTCACCTCGATGTGTTGGAGGCTAAGGCATCGAGATTCATAACACTTACAGGAGTGCCGTGTTTGAATAAGTAAAGTTCCCACATCGGGACATCAGTATTGCGGGACGACTCTATTTGCCCAAGGGCTTTGACGCTGCCAGATCGTACCCCGCCATCGTGACCGTCCATCCGGCTGGCGGAGTCAAGGAACAGGCCGCGAGCCTGTACTCTCAAGAGCTTGCGGAGCAGGGGTTCGTGACGCTGGCCTACGACGCCGCCTATCAGGGTGAAAGCGGTGGAGAGCCACGTCAGGTGGAGAATCCTTACGTACGCACTGAGGACGTCATGGCAGCCGTTGACTTCCTCACGACACGTCCCTTCGTGAACCCGGGCCGCATCGGCGTCCTCGGCATCTGCTGCGGCGGGTATGGTGCTGCGGCCACAATGCGCGATCGCAGGATCAAGGCACTGGGAACGGTCAGTGCCGTCAATATCGGTGACGGTACCCGGTACAGCTGGGGTGGCCGAGAGACCCCGGAGTCGCAGGGGCTCATGGCGCAACTCGAAGTGGTTGCCAGCCTCCGGTCAGCTCAGACTGCGGGAGCGGAAGCGGAATATGTGGAACTCACCCCGAAGAGTCTGGAGGGCATCACCCTGCCCGACATGATTGAGGCCCACGAGTGCTACCACACCCCCGCGCCCAGCACTCCAACGCCGTGAGCCGGATGCTGGCCAGCAATCTGATGGACCTCGTCACCTGCGATGCGTTCTACCTCGCCAACCGGTTCCTCACCCAGCCGTTGATGATCGTCGCCGATGACAAGGCGAACACGCTCTGGTTCAGCGAGGACCTGTACCGCAAGGCGGCGAGCGTCGACAAGATCCTACATGTCGTCGAGGGAGCAACCCACATTGGGTTGTATGATCATCGGGCTGACGACGCGCTAGACGCGCTGGTTCCATTCTTTCAGGGCTATCTTTAGAGTCTCATCAGGTAGTTATTCAACAAATGGAAGCGAAACACGTGGACCTCTTCATGCGGGAAGTCAACGATCGTTGACCGGCTAGTGTTGCCGCCAGCTGACGACTGAGGATTGACAACTTCCCCGGTTTGGCGCATCCGCCCCAGGGTGCTACGGAGACCGTCGTCAGGTCATGGATGACGATGTTGGGTGCGTGCCCGGTCTGTTTCGGTCCCCTTGGAACAGGCCAGCATTGCGCGGTCAGGACCTCAAATCGAGAATGATGTTGCACAGACCCTCGGTGATTCGGGTGGACCTGTTCTGTTCCTCGGAGCCGACGCTGCCCGTGTGAATGGCGATTGACTGGTGCACGTCGCCTAGGAATACCGGCGAGCCACTTTGGGCGTTATAGGTATCCATCTGGTATCGCAGATTGTTCGGCTGGGACTCCGTGATGGGGCCTCCCATGCCCCACAGTTCCCCTGCCGGGCGGTCTTGCGGGCAGCCGCGCAGCTGAACCTCGGTGCCGTCGTAGCTTGCGGTCTGCCAGCGGAGTCCGAAGTATCCCGCATCAGGGAATGCGCGGTCGAGTTTCACGATGCCCCAGTCCTGGCGGGAATCGCGGTCGCTAACCCACGTGGTGTCCGTCCAGAGTTGTGCTGCCGTCGCGGTGCCATATGGTCGCTCGCTGCCGTTCGCTCCGGGGCTGTATTCGAGATTGAAGTTCCACCCGTTGTCGTCATAGATGCAGTGGCCGGCGGTCACGAGGGTATCGGGAGAAACGAGCCATCCCGTGCAGTACTGCCTCCCGTTGCTCCGGTGTATGTAGACGACGGCGCTATTTGGGAACTCGGTGGTGTTGGTTATACGTCGGCGGTCATCCCCGCCGATGATCTTCTCGTCCGTGTCGCCATCCGGGGAATGGCTAGCCACGAAACCTTCCGTCGCCCCAGATTCGAGGGTAGCCGTCGCGTCGGGGTCGGGGGAGAGGTCTAACTGATTGCCCTGATCGTCCACGCCAATGGGCGTCGCCTGAGTTGATGCCGCGTCGTCGGCCCTAGCCGGTGACGTTGGTGTTACCAGTCCCAAACCCGACAGGCAGACTAGGAAGGTCCCTGCTAAAGAACCCACCTTGTTTACGGTGAGAAATCTTGCCATGATGTTCCTTTCCGCATTGTTTTCGGCCACATGTATATGTGCCGAGTTGTGAGCACAGCGCCAATTGTCCAGAGCTGTGGACTGGCGGTTGATGATTCCAGTGTCCCTGCGGAATGCTCGGCGAACCCCCAAAATTGCATGCTGCAACGCGGAGTATTCCTATGCTTGCGACTTAAGCAAATAGCCCATATGCCGTATGATCACGAACAGTCGATTGGCTAGACGCTAACCGGTCCAGGTGCGGATGTCAACTGACTAGATAGTCGACGGTGATCGACTGGGCCGGGCTTTGAGGTTAGGTCAAGCCAGGGGGCAGCCGGTCCGGCCTCCGGCTAGTGGATTTCCCCGGTCGACGGTGGGGCTGGAGGGGTTCGTGCCGAACCGGGCAGCGGATCGCTTTCCTAGGGCGTGTTGAGTCTCTTTAGAGCCACCTGTCCCGTGTCGCCTGACGTGGTCTCGTCGCCTAGTATTTTGTTACAAATTCAACTGAAAGGAAGCTATGAAGATCGGCATCATCCTCGGCTCCATCCGCGACGGCCGCAACGGCGAGTCTTTCGCGCGCTGGATTCTTGACCAGGCGCAGGGGCGCTCCGCCAGCTATGAACTGGTCGACCTCAAGGAGTTCGACCTGCCCCGGGTCACCTCCGCGGTTCCCGCCATGATGGCGAACAAGAACTACGGCGACCCGGCGATTCAGGCGTGGAGCGACAAGATCGACTCCTTCGACGCCTACATCTTCGTCACGCCGGAGTACAACCACTCCGTCCCCGGCGCCTTCAAGGACGCGATCGACCACCTGTACCCCGAGTTGTTTGGCAAGACCGTTGCTGTGGTCTCCTACGGCGCCGGGGGTGGGGTTCGTGCGACGGAGGCGTGGCGCCTCGTGTTGGCTAACTTTGACATGCGCGTGGTGCGTGCCTCGGTCGCGGCCGACATTTTCACCGATTTTGCCGACGCACAGTACCAGCCCATCGAGCGCCACAGGAACGAGATTGTGGCGGTCTTCGACGCCATCGAGTCCCGCGCCTGACCAGAGGGTTGCTGGCCGGATTGAGTGTGCGGAGTATTGCGGTCCTTTCCGGCCTGTCGGCGCTTCCCCGTCGAGGAATTGACAACCTCGGGCAACTGAATCGTCAGGGCACAAAGCCGTCAAGCGTGCCCGCGAGCAGTTGAAGGCCCAGGCCTCGCTGGTCGAGGTTAGTCAGCGCTATAACGCTGCCCTCGCTGAACGCGACAATCTGCGGGCACAGCGGCGGGCTGTGCGGGTTTTCGTCGCGGAGCACCGGGCCCGGCAGGTGGGCCAGGAGGTCGCCAAGGCCCTCGCGTAGGAGCAGCGCCTCCAGGCGGAACTCGCCGAACAGGAGTTGCAGTTGACTGACTGCCCGGAAGTCAGGGAGAACCCGTTCGTCTCGTAACCAGCACGACGGAAGCAGTTGCCTGTGGTTGTGGACAACCTTCCGGCCACGTGTGAGCACGAAACGCCATCGACGCTGCTGGCTGCGACTAGGACCACTGCTCTTTTAGGCGGCAGACGGTGTTTCGTGCGCGGGAGCCGTTGGGCATGAAACGCCATGGATGGCGCTTGCTGAGGTGGTGGGCGGCTGGTCTTTAGGCAGTTGACGGCGTTTCGTGCACGAAGGCCAGTGGAGAGGTGAGGGGTGGGTTGTTGCGACGGTTCCGGGTGAGGGGCGACGGGGTGCACTAGCGCTGTGCCTGTCGCTGGTATCGTTATGACCAGGATCTAGTATTCGGTCATAACGGGGAGGCAGTTGTGGGTGTGGAACGGAAGTTCGTGCAACTGCCCTGGGGAGTGGTGTCTTACCTGGAGTGGCTACCCGATGACCAGGCCGAGGCAGCGACTCTGCTCCTGCTGCACGGAGGAGGCCTCGACAGTGCGGAGCTGTCCTGGGGAGGTGTGGGACCCGCCTTGGCGACGACCGGTTACCGAGTGCTCGCACCCGATCATCCGGGATACGGGGAGAGCCCGCCTGCCCCATGGGTCGCGGTGCAAGAGCGACTGGTCGACTACGTGAGCGAATTCGTAGCCGCGCTCGGGCTGGATAGCTACGCAATCGGCGGACTGTCGCTAGGCGGCGGCATGGCCATCGGGCATGTCCTCCAACACCCGCGAGCAGTCACCGGGGCGATCTTGCTCGGCGGTTACGGGCTGATGGACTATCAGTTTGAAGGTTGGTTCGCGAAACCGGCCCACGCCATCACCTGGCTGATGGTACGCACCGGCATGATGCGCGCCGTGATGAATGCCTACGGCAAAAACCGCAAGTGGATGATGAGCAGCGTACGCAACATCATCCGCAATCCTGAGCAACGCACGCCCGAACTACTCGACGCCATCATGCGAGCGGCATCCCAAGGCGCGGGACTCACCGCATTCGGCCAGTGGCAACGTGACCAATTCCTCCGGAACCGGCTCAAAACCAACTACACCGACCGCCTGGGCTCCTTCCCCCGTCGAGTCTTGATGATCCACGGCGATCACGACTCCGGGGTGCCGTTGGCTTACGCCGAAGCGGCCGCCGGGCGGATTCCGGAGGCGGAGCTGGTGGTCATCCCCAACGCCGGCCATTGGGTGCAGCGTGACCGGCCGGACCTAGTACTGCCCGCGCTGATCGATTTCCTCAAGCACCTGGACGGGACTACCGATGCCACGCCCCCGCATTCCGAATCGGCGTGACCGCATCCTCGATGTCGCGGAGGCACTCATCTTAGAGCTTGGCTTCGACGCAGTGAGCGTGCAGACGATCGCCGAACGCGTCGGCATTGCGAAAGGGGCGATCTACCGCGAGTTCGCCAGCAAACAAGAGATTCTCGACGTCCTGCTTCAAAGAGCAATGAGCCGCATGATTGTAGCCAGCAGACAACTCTTGGGTGACGATCCGCCCCGTCTCAGCGTGGCCTACCGGGTCGGAGTCCGCGTCCTTCTCGATGAACCCCTGATGACCGCCGCCTTCCTCGACGACGGCGGCGTTCTCGGCACGTATGCCGCGCAAGTGGCGGACGGCCGATACCGTGCCCGGCACCTTGCCGTAGTCGAGTGGATCAGAGAGTTGCAGAAGACCGGGGCGCTCGACGCCCACATCGACGCCGACGCGCTCGGCCTCGCGCTGTCGAGCACCACGCTCGGCCTGTTGACCGCAGCCAAGCATCTAGGGCCCCTCAGCGCCGAACAACTCGAAGGGGCACTCCACGCGATGGAGCACCTGGTTGCGAAACTCGAACCCCCGCCAGCCTGATGCCACCGACGGATCGTCGGCCAGCCGCAACCGGATGCCCGGTGGCCCCGTGACCGCGTAGGCGCGTGGTTTTCGTGACGCTGCTGTGATCGCCCGCTGCGTAGGCGAAACGGTGGGCCCCTGATTTGCCTAAAGCGCAGCCGTTGAAGACCGTAGGTGCGAGAATCTCCCTAGCTGTCGAGTCAATGAGGAGCCAGCATGAGTAAAGTCGACGAAGTGCCTGCGGGAGTTCTGAGCCGAAGGGGTCGCCGCGCGAGGTGGGTTGCCGTCGGGTTGCTTGCGGCAACGCTGATGGCAACATCATGCCAAAACTCCGACGAGACCTCGCCCCCATCCGCCGCGCCAGAGGAACCCAGCGTTTCCGCGTCGCCGACGATCGACCCGACGGTGGAGCCAGTGGCGGCGTGGACGGTGTCGCAGCCGGGAACAAACGGCAACATCATGGGCATCCCGGAGGGCCTCGTCGTCCTGCCGAGTCCAAACCAGCAAGACAGCACCATGAGACTCCTGGATTGGGAGACTGGGGAAGAGATGTGGTCCGCCGCCCTGACGGCCGATGCGCCAGGCGTCCAGTACTTCGCCCCTGGTCCAAAGTTGCCCGACGGCAGGCTTGGGGTGTGGGAGGAATCGGGCGGTTCGCGACTTTTGGTATACGACGCGGTGGACGGCCGCCTGGTGACCCGAGTGATGGTCCCGTCTGACCACTATTTCAACGTGGCCCCGTCGGGCGCGCTCTACGAGATGGACTACTCGACCGAGGGAGAGATAGTGCTCAGCCGCGCGGCGTCGTTTGAAGCCGGGGCCCAGAAGGAGTGGTCAGTGACCATCGACGATACGCGGGAGTGGTTCTGGGTTCGCGAACACGACGGGGTCGCAGACTTCTGCTCCGATGGACAAGCCGCCCCCTACGAATATGCGTGCTATCTGTCCCTGAGGATCAGCGACGGATCCACCGTCGGGGCGTTCTACCGCTCAGCATGGGTGGGGCAGACCCTCGTCGGGCTAACCCAGGAAGGCGTGGCCACGGCCATCAGTCTGGATGGACGCGAGTTGTGGACCACCACGCTGGAGCCCGGCACCCTGAGGGTGTGGGGTGACAACCTCCTGTTTCTCAGCGAGGGGCAAGGCACGTCAGTCGTTGCCCTTGATCCGGCAACCGGCAAGGAACTCTGGCGCAACACCGATAGGTGGGTGACCATGCTGGTCGATGAGGACCCGCGAGACGAGACAGGCCCGCCCATCGTGCAGATCCCGTATCCGACTCTGCAGATGGGGACCATCGACATGGCGACGGGCGAGATCAATCTCGTGAGCTATGAGCAGGACCCAAGGTATGAGTTCATCGCTCTGCCGAGTGGAGTGTGGCTGGCTGGCGCCGTCGGGGTCGATGGTAGCCAGGCCATCGCGCTAGTTCCCGGCAAGGAGGGGACCTTGTGGCCGGACACCATGGCCGCCTACGAACAATTCAAGATGGCTGACGGGCATCTTATCGGTATCCGGGGTGATAGCCTCACGCTGCTGACGTGGTGAGGGCAGCCGCCGTCAGGGACGGAACCCTGGGCGGCGATAGTCACACATGACCCTGCCGGAGCACCCCGATTGGTTCATGTTCGCCTACCCGGCCCCGCCGGATTCCCCAACCGCGGACCGGCTGGCCCTGCTCGACGGTTAAGACACTGCCGGGTCATGCCGCCCGCGGTGCGTACATGATGATGGCTACCCCGGCCAGGCACACGAGCGCCCCGATGACGTCCCAGCGGTCGGGCCGGAAGCCATCGACCACCATGCCCCAGGCCAGGGAACCGGCGACGAACACGCCCCCGTAGGCGGCCAGGATACGGCCGAAGTTGGCATCCGGTTGCAGCGTCGCGACGAACCCGTACAGCCCCAGCGCGATCACGCCGCCACCGATCCACGCCCAGCCGCGATGTTCCCGAACCCCCTGCCACACCAGCCATGCGCCGCCGATCTCGCAGAGGGCCGCGGCTAGGAACAGCACCATGGACTTCAGCATGCTTCACCCCACAACGTGGCGGCGGCCTGGCTGGCCGCGCGATCCTTGGCGACGGCCGTCCGCGCCAGCTCGTCCGCCCCGTCGCCGAGGGCCTGGCGCAATCCGGCTAAAAGGGCGGGCAGTAGGGGCGCCCCGATACCGTCGGCGGTGCCCGAGGCTACGACGGCTGCCACCGTCGTCGCGAAGTCGCGTGCGATCTTGCCCCGAACCTCCTGGGCGTTGAGACGTCTCAGCCCGAACATGGCGGAGGTGTACTGGTTGTCGGTGAGGCAGGTCTGGAAGTAGGAGGCGGCCGCGTCAGTCAGTTCCTCGGCGACAGCGTCGGGGCTGGCGTCCCGCACGCTCGGCCAGGCGAAGAACTCCGCGATGAGTTCGCGCACCTGCCGCTCTGCGGCACGCTGTGGAAGGCGTCGACCTTCCATGCTGAGCATCAGGAACAAGGCGAGAAACCGGTCGCCGCCGTCGTGTCGTGCTGCGCTGAGGGAGTCGGAGGTCATGATCGCACCCTACTGGCGGCGTCCAGCATGCGACGAGCGAAGCCCCAGCTAGTATCAGATCGCATCCGAGCCCGGTTTCGCCGTTGCGAAATCAGCTGTGACGGCGGGGGCCGGCAGCCCCATCAACAGCATGGGAACCGCCAGCCGATTGAGGGTCCGCGCATAAGCGAGCCGTGCTTCGGTGGTGGGATAGTCGATGGCGAGCGCCCCATCCAAAAACAGGGACGCCAAGCCATGCACGTGCGCCCAGAGGAGGATCTCCCGTTCGGGGGATACGTGCTGGCCATGCGCAATACGGGCCAGACGGCCCAACTCGGCGCGGGCGCGGGCGCTCTCCTCCAGCACGGTGGGAAAAGCGCTCGGGTCGCACATATCAGGCCGGAACATGATCCGGAACACGCCTGGGTTCGTCAGGGCGAAACCCACGTAGGCATTGCCCGAGGCCTCGACGGCAACGCTCACCCCCTCCGTCTCGGCGCGGTCGTTGGCGGCGCCCAGCTGATCGGCCAATTCCCTGAACCCATCGGCGACCAACGCTGCCAGGAGCGCCTCGCGGTTCTCAAAGTAGTGGTAGGGGGCCTGGTGGGTGTAGCCCGCGCGTCGGGCGACCTCGCGCAGGCTCAGCGCGCCCGGCCCCTCCGTGTTCAGCAGTTCACGGCTCGTTGCCAGCAACTCGGCACGCAGGTCGCGCCTCTCGTTCGCTTTTGGGCGGCCAGGTCCCCTCGTTGTCATGTCGCGAGTCTACGGGTGGTCCGCGGTGATAGCGGGCAGGAACTGGTGTGCGGGCGCATGCTACTGTTTTTAGACATCGTCAAATAAATTGGTTGGAGCGGCAATGTACGACGTCATCGTGATCGGTTCAGGAATTGGCGGGCTCACCGCGGCGGGACTGCTAGCGCGGGTCGCGGGCAAGCGGGTGCTGGTGCTGGAGAAACACACTGAACCTGGTGGCCTCACCCATGCCTTCCGACGCGACGGGGCATCCTGGGACGTTGGCCTGCACTATGTCGGCCAGCTAGGCCCCGGCAGCTACATGCGCTCGTATTTCGACTACCTCTCCGGTGGGGAACTGGAGTGGAACCGGATGCCCGAGCACTACGACCGGTTCCACTACCCGGGCCTGGAACTCCCCGTCCCGGCCGATCCTGGCGGGTATGAACTGGCCCTGGTGGAGGCATTCCCCGGCGAGGCCCGCGCCATCCAGCGGTATTTCCGCGACCTGAGGCGAGTGGGGCGCTGGAGCACGCTCGGGTTCGTCCATGGCATGGTGCCGCGGCAGGTCGCGCCGGTGATTCGCGCCATCCGGTGGCTCACCGGCCGCCGTGGCTGCCAGACGACGGAGCAGTATCTGAAGCGGCGCTTTCGTTCCCCGAAGTTACGGGCGCTCGTCGCGAGTCAGTGGGGCGACTACGGCCTGCCGCCGTCGAGCAGCGCCTTCGCCATCCACGCCATCATTGTCAGCCATTATTTGGGTGGTGGCTGGTTTCCGGCAGGTGGTAGCGCCCGTATCGCCCGCACCTTCGAGAAGGGCATCGAGCAGGCAGGCGGGGCGGTGCGTGTCGCTCAGGAGGCCGTCGAGATCCTCGTCGAGGATGGGGCTGCCGTGGGTGTGCGCGTCCGAGACCACCGGACCCCTGGGGTCCCCGAGGTCACCTACCGTGCCCCCGTCGTGATCTCCAACGCCGGTGCGGCCATCACCTTCGGCCGTTTGCTGCCCACCGAGGGACCGATCGGGCACGCTACGGCGCCGCTGCGGCAACTGATCGAAAAGCTCGGTACCGGCCCCTCCGCCGTGACCGCCTATCTCCGGCTACGCGAAGACCCACGCAGCATCGGTGTAGACGGTGGCAACTACTGGATCTACCGGGGTTTCGATCATGACGAGGCCGCCGCCGTCGGGCTTGAGGGCTTCCCAAGCGCAGTCTTCGTATCCTTCCCATCCGCCAAATCCGGCGAACCGGTGCCCACCGCGGAGATCATCTCGTTCCTATCCCCGTCGGCTTTCGACGATTGGAAACAAACGCGGCAAGGCAATCGCGGAGCCGACTACTCGGTCCTCAAGAACCGGCTCGGGGACGAGCTGCTCCGCCTAGCCGAGACCGCCATCCCCGGCCTGAGTGGCCTCGTCGCATACATGGAGGTTTCGACGCCGTTGACCGTCGAGCACTTCACCTCGCACCCCAGCGGTGCGTTCTACGGTCTACCAGCCAACCCAGCGCGATTTCGTGCCCATCCGGTGGGGCCGCGCACCGCGATCCGCGGGCTGTACCTGTCAGGCCAGGACGTGGGCAGTCTTGGGATCGCTGGGGCGCTGATGGGTGGAGTGGCGGCCGCCTCCCAGGCACTGGGAGCCAAGGGTTATCCGGCCATCCAGGCAGCCTTGAAGCAGGGCCCAACGCGGGCGTCGGAAACCCGGTGCCTTCCGCCCAGTAAACACCGCGCTGTCCTGGTCGCCAAGCGCCGCCTCACGCGCGATATCTGGGAGGTCACTTTCCGCATCGACGGCGGCCTTGGGCAGTGGGCGCCCGGGCAGTTCGCCCGCCTGCACGTCGGCTACGACGCCTGGCGCGACTATTCCATCGCCGGAGTCGACAGGGACGCGTTACGGTTGCTCATCAGCACCCGCACTGGTGGTCTGGGCTCCCGGTTCGTCGCGGCCGCCGAGCCGGGGACACAAACCCACATAGAATTACCGCTCGGCCAATTCGTCTTAGCCTCCGGGGAAGATCGGCGGGTGTTCGTCGCCACCGGCACCGGGCTGGCGCCGTTCTTGCCCATGTTCGCCCAGCTACCGCCATCCGCCTTGGCAGACGCCACCCTGATCTTCGGCTGCCGCACCCGTGACGACGACCTGACAGCATGCCTCGACGATCCCCTGCCCGGTACGGTGACCCGCTGCATCAGCCGCGAGGATGTGCCAGAAACCGTGCGGGGTCGCGTCACGGACGTCCTGACGTCGTCGGACTTCGATGTCGATGCTGGGTTCTACCTGTGCGGTTCGGCGGCCATGGTCGCCGACGCTAGGGCGCTGCTGGAGCATCGCGGTGCCCGCCGCATCCACGCCGAGCTGTACTAGGAGGCGCGAATACCGCGGGCACCTGTGACGGTTGGTGGCGCGTCGGCTCACGACAGCCCGGTGATCCCCCCGTCGTCGGTGATGTCGATCCGCTGGGCCGCGGGAGTCTTTGGTAGTCCCGGCATCCGCATGATGTCGCCGGTGAGTGCGACGACGAACCCCGCACCCGCATTAACCACGAGCTCCCGCACCCTGATGTGAAAGTTGCGAGGCGCCCCGGTCCGCGACGGGTCGTCGCTGAACGAGTACTGGGTCTTCGCCACGCACACCGGTAGCGAGTCGTAGGGTGCCAGCTCCTTCAGTTGGCGCAGCGCCGTCGTGGTGAATTCCACACCGTCGGCGTGATACACCTGCCGGGCGATCGCTTCAAGCTTGGTGCGCAGCGAATCCTCCGGCCGGTAGGTGTGGTGCAGTTGCGACGGCGTCTCCGCGGCCGCTACGACGAGCCGAGCTAGGTCTTCGCCGCCCGCGCCGCCCTGGCCGAACACGTCGCAGATAGCCGCTGGGACACCGAGCCCGGCGCAATGATCAAGGACTGCCTGGGTTTCGTTGGGAGCATCGTTGGGGAAGTGGTTGAGCGCCACCACGATGGGCAGCCCGAATGCCCGGAGGTTCTCCACATGCTGGGTCAGATTCTCCAGGCCGTGTTCCTGCAATGCCCGGACGGTGGCCACCACGACCGCGACCGAGGGCCGCAGGCCGCTGGCCGGGGCGACGATGTTGCAGAACTTCTCGGCTCCAAGGTCTGCCCCGAAGCCGGCCTCAGTGACGGTGAAGTCCGCCAGCTTCAGAGCCAATCGGGTAGCCAGGACGGTGTTGGTGCCGTGCGCGATGTTCGCGAAGGGACCGCCGTGGATGAGCGCCGGGGTGCCCTCAATGGTCTGCACCAGGTTGGGTTTGATGGCGTCCTTCAGCAGGACGGCCATGGCGCCCTGCACGTCCAGGTCGGCCACCGTCACGGGGCGGCGATCGCGGGTGAAGCCGACGATGATGCGGCCCAGGCGTTGCTTCAGATCCGCCAGGGAATCAGCCAGGCAGAGCGTGGCCATCACCTCGCTGGCGACGGTGATGTCGAAACCTGACTGGCGGGGCACGCCGTCCGTGGTGCGGCCCAAACCGACGACGATCTGGCGCAGCGCCCGGTCGTTGAGGTCGACGACCCGCCGCCAGGTGACGCGACGAGGATCAAGGTCGGTGGTGCCGTGGTGGAGGGCGTTGTCGATGAGCGCCGACAGCAGGTTGTGGGCCGTGGTGACTGCGTGGAAGTCGCCGGTGAAATGCAGGTTGATGTCGGCCATGGGCAGCACCTGCGCGTAGCCGCCACCGGCCGCGCCGCCCTTGATACCGAAGCACGGCCCCAAGGATGGCTCCCGCAGCGTCACGATGGCGTGCTGCCCGATGCGGTTGAGGGCCATGGCTAGCCCGACGCACACCGTCGTCTTGCCCTCGCCGGACTTGGTGGGGGTGATGGCGGTGACCAACGCCAGCTTCCCGACGGGCGAGTCCTTGAGACGGGTCAGTGCTGCCAGCGAGACCTTGGCTTTGTCCTTTCCGTGGGGTTCGAGCTCCTCGGGCAGCAGCCCGGCGTCGGCGGCGATCTCGGCGATGGGTTTTATCGGCGCCTGCTCGGCGATCTCAGCGTCAGTCAGCATCCATACTCCTAGTCGACGTTGTCAAGGCGATGCTGATCGGGTCCGTGAGTGGCGTTCCGCGATCAGCGCTGCTCGAAGCTGGCGCGCTTGGACTGACTCGACGGGCACCCGTGCCGTCACGCCGTGGGCCGTTGCTGCGACGAACCGGCCAGGGCGCCCATTCGAACACCGCCCAGTCGCGCGATCTTCGAACTGAGCCTGACATTAGCTGGTTTGCCGACGTGTGGGAAGGGGACGGTGAACGCGTCGCGCACGGTGGTTCAGGCGAACGCGCCCTGGCCTCGACGAGCCTGCCGAGGCCAGGGGTGCTTCCGGGCTGGATGGCGTGCGCTTCTCCTTGGAGATGATGCTTCGTACCGCTCACCCCGCTCCTGACGGTCGGGGAGCCCGACGGTTACCCCTGCGTGATGGTGCGTTCCCCGATGGGGTGCTCTAACTGAATCAGCAGGGAGCCCATGCGTCCCACGGCAGTGCACATTTCGGGAGCTCCCGGGACGGCGCCTTCAACCAGGTTGATCGCTATCTCAGTTTCGGTTTCCTGCACCGCGACGTTGACTCCGAAACAGGCTGGGTTCCCTGCCACGTAGTGAACTCGGAGCTCACGCTCCCCCGTCACCTCATAGTCGGTCCAGTTCAGATCCCGCAGCTCAGTGAGATCGTCGCGGGGTGTGTCATCGGGGGCTGTTGTCGTATCGGCTGACGGAGCCGGCACTTCCGTCCAGCTGTCATCAGCGTCAGGGGATTTGGGCGTGGAGCACGCGACGCCCAAGAGCGTCATAGGAAGGAGAGCGCCCGCAAACAAGGCCCGTGCCAACTTCATGGCGATTAGTCCTTATCGCTTTGCAGGAACATGTCGTAGATTGCCTTCTGGAAGTAGGGGCCATTGATCTCGGTTGTTGTGTTGCGTGGTCCAAACGAGGTGACAGTCGATGTGGCCGGTGCCGTTGGCATTGGCCACGACCACCGACAGCGTTGACCACTCCCTGGTTGTCGCTGTTCTTGTCAGTATTGACAAAGACTACATCGCAGTTGTAGCAGCGTGGGTTATAGCCGTCATCGATCCAGTCGTTCATGGCTCGGAGAGTCCGGGCATTGAAGGTGCCGTGCACGCAGTGCCCGACGGGTGGCCACCAGCGTCAGCCTGCCACCGGGCGAGTCCTTGAGACTGGTCAGCGCTGCAAGTGCCACGCTGCGGTTCCATGTCGCTGGTGTGAAGCCCAAGCGACGGGAAATCCGACGAAGTCGGCGCTCGGATGAAAGTCGAAGGTGCGCCACGGGCCGCGGAGGTATCCGATGCGGGTCTCATGAAGGTCGACGGCGAGGTCACCCATGGAATAGTTCCTCGTCGATGTCGATGGTGGCGGTCAGTCGCATGCCGGTGGCGCGCATGTAGGCGAAAAGCCGATCCGTGTACAGCGATGGCTTGCCGGTCTCCATCTCCCACACGTAGCGCTGCGAAATGCCTAGTTGTTCCGCCAATTCGCGCTGCGTGAGGCGGGTGGCAAGGCGTGACTGCTGAAGGATGCGGCCCAGCGACTCCGGCGACGTGACGACCCCACTAACCTCATTCTTGCCCACTGCTGCTCCCTACCTTTTCGTAGTCAGCTGACGTTACTACGAAAAGGTAGGCAAGGGAATGTAGTCGTGGATCGCTGCGGTGCGCGCATATCACGCGCGGCCGGGAATCCGAAGTGCCTCGGGCGTGACATCGGTGGGCCCGATATCGCTCGTTGTCCTGCCGTGGGGTTTTGACCTGATCCTGTGTAGGTGCAGTGAGCCTACCCACCGGCGAGACCAGCACCTTGACGTTTGCGTGCGGCGATGCGCCGCCAGAGTCTCGGGGGTTGAGAGCTAGCCTCCGGGTAGCACCCGTCCTTGGGATCCGTCGACGGTGATGAGTTGCCCGTCGGCGATGCTGCTGGTCGCTCCCGGGACGCCCAGCACCGCCGGGATCGCGTACTCTCGGGCGACGATCGCGGCGTGGGACAGCTGACCCCCGGTCTCGGCCACCACCGCGGAGGCGAGCGCGAACAGCGGTGTCCAGGCAGGATTGGTGGCGCGGCACACCAGGACGTTGCCCTGCTGCAGCCGATGGAAGTCGGTTGGGTCGGTGATCACCCGCGCGATACCGGTTGCCCGGCCCGGGCTAGCGGCCACGCCCGACATGGAATCCCCGTCGCCGTCGTCCACTCCCGCGTACCACGCTGGTTCGGCCAGGGGACGGGCCCGGCGACGGCGCGCCACGATCCCGGCGATGTCCACCGGGGCTCCGCGCAGCCAGGCGAGCAGCTCGTCCTCGGATAGGAACTTGACTTCGTCGGGTGTGGCTAGGAGGTTTGCCTCTTGCATGCGCCGCCCGGCTTCCAGGCCGATCCGGCGTAGCGCGGCGCATAGCTCCTCCAGGTCTATGACGGAGGCCTCTCGCATGACGTAGCCGGCGCGGTACTCGTCCACGAGCCGGAAGAAGTGGCTGCGCAGTGGGCGGGGGAGGCGCAGGGCGGCCTCGGTGACGATCTGCTTGTGCGAACGCCGGGGCGACGGGGCCTCGTCGGGGGATCGTCCCATGGTCGCCAGGAGGCGCAGGAAACCCGGCAGGTCTTCGCGCCAGGCGCGGGTGGAGAACGGCTCATAGGTCCTGGTGCTGCGGGCCCCGTAGCTCGCGAGGAAGTCCTCGACGGCCACCCACCAGTCGGGGTCCGCCTCCCGGAGCGCGGCGACGTCGAGGTCCTGGTCTGAGCTCAGTCGCACCTCTTGCGGTGCCGAATTCGCCAGTTCCTGGAGCCTGCGGTCGATGATCACCGTCGCGTAGTCCAGGTCGCCCAACAGGTCGAGCTGTGTGGTGGCCACGCGGGCCAGCCGTAGCATCAGGTTCAGCTTGATCCCGCACATCCCATGGGCAGCGAGGTAGTCAACGAATCGGATACGCGTTGTCGTCTCCGTCGTGCCAACGATCTTGGTGAAGGTGTCGGCTAGTTCCCGGTTCGACAACGATCGCGCGTCCAGCGCAGCGAACTTCGCAATGGCGGCCCGCACCTGAGCCCCATGCGTGGTGTCCCAGTTCCGCGGGTCCAGTTGTGAGCGCCGGAGAAACCGGATTACGCCGAGGGGGATTCCCCACATGGAGACCCGGGGATAGGCGAGCCGCGCCACCCCGTCGTCATCCAGCGACACCAGGTCCTGCGGGCTGAACCGGAGACCCACCACACGGAAGAACTGGTGCAGAACGCGGACGACCATCCGCGCCATGCTGACGTCTAGCGGATGCGGGCCGGGAAAATGCTCGATGATGTCGGTGCGGATGAACCGGCTGAGCCGACTGGGCCGCCGCCGGCCGGGCGACGCGGTGGCTGGCGGCGTGGTGACGGTGGTGATGGGGCGGGCCTGCAGCAGCCACACCTCGCCCCCGGCAATCGCCCACTCGATGTCCATGGGAGTCGCATAGTGGGCCTCGACATCGCGCGCGAGCTGCGCCACCCGAAGCGCGTCGCGATCGCTCAGGCTGAGGGCGCGGCGGGACTGGTCGGCGACGTTCGTCGTCTCGATTGTGCCGTCCGCTCGGAGGTCGACGCGGGTCGGCTTGTCGCCTGGGCGCCGTTGCGTGAGGCGTCCCGAATGGACGACGAACGAGTCGGGGGTGACCGCCCCCGAGACGACGCTCTCGCCCAGTCCCCACGAGGTGTCGATCACGGCGTCGTCCCGCCGCCCCGTCACTGGGTCCGCGGTGAACGCGACCCCCGCGCTATCGGCCGCCACCATGGACTGCACCACGACGGCGAGCTGCACGGCGTCATGGGCGAAGCCGTTTCGGGCGCGGTAGGCGATGGCCCGGTCAGTCCACAGCGACACCCAGCAGCGCCGGATTGCCGACAGCACAGCGTCACAACCTGAGACACCGAGGAAAGTCTCTTGCTGCCCAGCGAAGGACGCCTCGGGCAGGTCCTCGGCGGTAGCGGAAGAGCGCACCGCCACCGGCCCCAGTGTGGCTAGCGCAGCGTCGACCTGGGCGGCTAGGCCTTCCGGCAGTGGGGCCTCGGCCACCAGTGTCCGCGCCGCCGCATGCTCGCCGGCCGTCACCAGCTTCAAGAGGCGGTCGAGGAACGGGGCGACGGCGCGTCGGTAGGCGTCCACTGTGACGCAGAATCCGTCCGGCACAGGGAAGCCCGCGGCGGCCAGTTCTCCAAGGTTCGCCCCCTTACCGCCGACGAGGGGTACGTCGTTGGAACGGACACGGTTCATCGGGATGAGCACGGCAACTCCTTGGCGGGATTGCGGCGCAGCGGAGTGCGGTGTCGGAAGTGGCAGGTGGTTAATGTCTCTGGATATATCGCCATCTGAGAGACAACGAAGTGATATGGCTGCCGCCGCCTGTGCCTGAAGGGCGGTACCCGTTTGAGGCGCATGGCCTCGACGTGGTTAGTCGACGGCTTCAGTGACGTGCGCGGTGGCGGCTTCGTCGCGCCCGCGTTGGGCCAGGCGGCGTCTACTGGCCATGAAGAACCACTTCCGCGGCTGCTGTTATTGCGGCACTTGACCATCAATTTAGAGTACAACAAAATGTGACTCTGGTCAATATTTGACTAGAGTCAAATTGGCTCAAAGGCCTAACCGATGTCGACGAGGACCTTCCCGGCGCCATGTCCGGTCTCAACGAGTGCATGTGCCTGGGCGATCTCGGAGAGCGGGAACCGCGCCCGAATGATCGGAATCAACTGTTGGCTTTCAACTAGATCGGTGAGGGCCGCGAGACTGGTGCGGTTAGGTTGAACGGACATGAACTTGATTGTGGGCCCGGGCAGGACCTTGGACAGCAAGCTCATGGGAACCCCGCTCGGCGAGATCGTGATGAACTGCCCCGATTGGGCGATGCGCCGCAACTGCCGCAGGTGCTTGCCGGTGGTGTCGAAGACCGCCTGATAACGGTCGCCCAGCGTCGACCATGGTACGGCGTCTGGGTCGAATCGGGATTCAGCCCCCAACTGCCGCAGCAGTTTTTCGTGCCTCGCTGAACTAATGGTGTCAACGTGTGCACCGCGGGCCCGAGCCAACTGAATGGCTGTGCTTCCCACGCCGCCAGCGCCACCCACTATGAGCAGTCGCGAGCCAGCCACGACGCCCAGTTCTTCGAGTGCCTGCCAGGATGTGACGCCGACCAGGGGGAGAGCGGCAAGGTCGGCTAGCTTCCCAGAGGTGGGTGCCGGTGCGACGAGGTCCGCGTCCACCGCGATGTGGGTTGCTGCGGTGCCTTGTTTCCCTAGGCGATCAGTGCCGAGGAAACCCCACACGCGCTGCCCCAACGTAAAACCATGCGTCTCTGTGCCGAGGTCAACGACCACCCCGCTGAAGTCCAGACCGGTAGGTTGCGGTAGATGGCGTCCAGTCATGAACTTGCTCTGACCAGCCCGTGCAGTGGTGTCAATCCGATTAACGCTGATGGCGGTGACTTTCACCACGACATCGAGCGGGCCAGGCTGTGGACCCGGGGCCTCCGTGACCTGCAACACGTCAGGCGGGCCAAAACGTAGGTACTGGGCTGCCTGGACCACAGCAAGGGTCCGGGTTTCGTTCGGCATTTCTGATACCTCCTACTCGTTCATGGCAGTGGGGAGACGGTTGGTGAGTTCCCTATGAGCCAGACGCCGCAACCCGACCAAAACCGGACCGTAGATTGCGGTGCCTAGCACGGCGACCTGGGCCGCGCGAATCGGTGAATCCAACGGGAGATGCTTGAAGTCAGCTTCGGCGCATTCCCGAGCGGCACGGCTGTAAGCGGCCAGGTGTTCGGTGTCGAAGCCAGCGCCGCACTCACCAGCCAGTGTTATGGCGGAGAGAAGCTGAGCGACATATGGGGCATCCGGTAGCTCGTCGAAGCCAACACTGGCCAGGGCCTCGCGGGCATCCTTGAAGTCGAGGCTGTCGCTGATTGGATCAGACACCCGGGCTCCAGCCAGTGGCAGAACCATAGTCGCGCTGGTCATTGAGGTCGCAGGATCTGCCGTCGGGTTCCTAACCAAGTTGAGCACCTCGCGGACCTGTTGGATTGACAGCCCAACGACGTGCACAAGCCCCCGGATGAGCTTCAGTTGGTCAACGATCTCCGCCTCGTCTGCTCCAAGGTCCTGGTTTGAGCGGATCAAACCCTCGCGGATGTAGTACTTGATCGTGGCGACGGAGAGGCCGGACCTCCGTGACAGTGCCGAGATGGAAGCCGGCTCTCTTTCGTGAGTCGTTGTGGCTGACATAAGTAGATAGTAGCACTTCCTACACTCCGTTGGACGCCACGCCCCCAGTATTGCTCGATAAATGCGGGGCTTCCAGGTGGCCCGGCCAATCAGATTGTGGTACTATCCACCAAGACGCACCGCCGCACAAGTCTCGGAGTTCGTATGATCAACGCCAGCTACGCCAGCCGCTTCCGTGAAATTTCAACCGTTGTGCGACAAGGGATGGCTGAGGGAACCTATCCGTACGGGCAAGTCCTCGCTAGCGCCCAGCGAAACACGTCGAAACTGGCTATGGGGGAAACTGTGGTCATGCTGACCTCCAACAACTACCTTGGGCTCAGCGTTGATGAGGAAGTGATCGCCGCGGCGCAGCGGGTCTTGCAACAGTACGGTCTGTCGACGTGTGGTGCCCGACTGCACAACGGCACAACTTTGCTGCATCGAGAGTTCGAGGAAGAGCTGGCGGCGTGGTTGGGTTTCGATGACGTTGTACTATTCAGTTCGGGTTTCCTTGCAAATGTTGCGCCCTTATCTGCGCTTGGCGGTCCTCGAACAGTTTACATCGTCGACCAGTTTGATCATCAAAGCATAGCCGATGGTTGCGCGCAATCGGGAGCAGAACTTCGAATTTTCCCACATAATGACCTTGCAAAGTTGGAACAAATCTTGCAGCGTAACAAGAAGTATGAGTGTCGTCTCGTTGTTGTTGACGGAGTTTACTCCATGGATGGCGACCTTGCCCCACTAGAGGAAATCCAGGACTTATGTCAGCGCTATGAAGCCTTGCTCATGGTGGATGATGCGCATGGCATTGGTGTTTTTGGGGAGACCGGGCGGGGTAGTTGTGAGCACTTTGGCATCAAGCCTGATATCCTGATGGGAACTCTCAGTAAATCTTTCGGGGCTTCGGGGGGCTTTGTAGCTGCCAGCCTCGAAATCTGTGACTATATCAGGCATGCTGCTCACGGCTATATCTTCAATGCCAGCCTTCCACCGGTGCTCGTTGGTGGGGCATCTGCGGCTCTCCGAGCGATTCGTGAACGGCCTGAGCTGCGTGAGCGACTTTGGAGCAATACGATTGCCTTTCGGCAAAGTCTGATTGATCAAGGTTTCGCTATTGAGTCAGGGGTGTCTCCGATTATTCCGATCCCCATCGGCGACGATGATCTGGCGATGCAGATGACGCAAGAGGCGCGTGACCGAGGGATCTTTCTTTCTGTTGCCGCCTTCCCGGCTGTGCCGAAGGGAAAGAGCCGATTCAGAACAACGGTGACAGCGCTCTTGGATAAGAATGACATCGACCGATCGATCTCTGTGATCAGCGATATTGCCCGCGAGAAGGGAGTCATCTAGTATGTTGAAAGAGGATCAGGGGAATCTTGCTGCGCAACGTCGGGCGTTGCGCGCTGAGGGAATTTTCCTCTCTCGAATTCAGGATGAGCCGACTTATGGAGTCGTGTTTCCTGGGCATGGAAGCCAGTATTTAAATGAACTCGCGGAGCTTCGTTGGATCGATCCGACCATATCCTCAGTTTTCGACGAAGCAGACTGTCTCTATCGGTCTAGGTATGGAATGTCGCTCTCCGAGTGCATCTACACAGACCTTGGTGCCACGGCCACGACCTTGCTGGCGCCCACAGCCATGCAGTGCGGAATCTTCACGGCGAGCGTTGCGTTGTTCCGTCGATTGATGACTTTCGCGCCTCCCCCGGGTGTATTGATTGGTCATAGTCTGGGCGAATATGCCGCTTATGTGGCCGGCGGCATGCTCAGTTTCGCAGATGGGTTAGCTGCGGTGATGGCGCGTGCAGAAGAGGTGTCGCGACTACCGGAAAGCCAGCGCGGTAAAATGTTGGCTGTCAGGATCGAGAGCGAGGCCGAGGAGCGGGTCTACCGGCGACTTCTGTTGCTGGCAAGTTCATCGGGTGAAATCACCGAATCCATCATTAATTCTAATATTCAGCGCATCGTGTCTGGGTCAGAAGCGGCTATTGCTGCTTTCGAACAGGAGGCCGGTCAGCAGCGCTTAGCTGTAACCAGGCTTCGGGTGACGCATGCCTACCACTGCGCCTTGCTCAGGCCGTGTGTGGCGCCACTGCGCTCCAGGCTTCGGGAGCTCACGTTCAATGCTCCATCGGTGACCATCCTGTCAAGCATAACCGGTGATGTGGTTCCGCAAACAGAACGAAATCTCCCGGATCTGCTATCTGCGCAGCTGATTCAACCTTTTGACTTTGACGCTCTCCTCCGTAAAGCCGCCAAGTTGGGGGTTGAGGACTTCGTTGAGGTTGGCCCGAACGAGATATTAACAGGGATCATTGAAAAGGAGAAGGGGGATCTTTCCTGCGTTCCCATGGACTCGCGCCAACGGACGGCTATGGAGAATGAACAACACGTGCGACTCTACCTGACTAGTCTAGGAGTGTGCATGCCAGCCGATGGGTTGCCCTCGGCGAAGGTCAGTAAAGAGAAAATACTCGAGCTCGTGAGCGCGGTCACTGGGTATCCGCGCTACGTCGTTCCTTGTGACCGCCCGCTGAATCGACTCGGTCTGGTTCCCAAAATACAGCAACAGCTCAGAACACGCCTGGAAAATGAATACGGCCAAGACTTCGGGGAGCTGTCTTGGACTGTGGAACAACTCGTCGAGCGGTTCAACGAGACTAATGGTCATCAGGTGTTGCAAACGGTCACCTCGGGTGACGAGGGAGCGTGCGGTGACAACTCACTTGATGAGGGTGAATCTGAGGTGCGTGTGGTGCCGGAGGTTTCGGATCTGGTTGGCGGACGGCCTTCGAGTGAAGTGGCGAGTTCTGTTACTGCCGTGAGCTTGGTGGGTGAGTTGGTGGCTGAGTTTGCTTTGGCGACTGGTTATCCGGCTGATGTGATTGAGCCTGAGTTGGATTTGGAGGCCGATTTGGGGGTTGATTCGGTCAAGCGGGCTCAGGTGATTGCTGTCGTGGCTGGGCGGCATGGGGTCGTCGAGGGTGATCTTGATCTTCATGGGGTGGTGAGTGTGTCGCTGTTGGCTGAACGCCTCGCCCAAGCGGCAGGTGGATCGGGGCCTTTGCATGCTGCTGACGGGGGAGATGAGGGTGAATCTGAGGTGCGTGTGGTGCCGGAGGTTTCGGATCTGGTTGGCGGACGGCCTTCGAGTGAAGTGGCGAGTTCTGTTACTGCCGTGAGCTTGGTGGGTGAGTTGGTGGCTGAGTTTGCTTTGGCGACTGGTTATCCGGCTGATGTGATTGAGCCTGAGTTGGATTTGGAGGCCGATTTGGGGGTTGATTCGGTCAAGCGGGCTCAGGTGATTGCTGTCGTGGCTGGGCGGCATGGGGTCGTCGAGGGTGATCTTGATCTTCATGGGGTGGTGAGTGTGTCGCTGTTGGCTGAACGCCTCGCCCAAGCCACCGGGGGACGCCCTGAGGGGACAAAACCACCCGAGCCTACTGCGCTTGATCCGGCTTCCGGAGACGAGACTGAGATTGCGCTGCGGTACGTGCCCCGTGCGCTCGTGCGTGACTTAAAGCAGTCTCCCGGGAAACCCCGAGAACTGCGTGGCGCCCGCCTCTTTCTCGTGCCTTCGGCCAATCAAGATTTGACTCAGCGCGTGCGACACCGTCTGGAAGCTGCCGGTGCCGACGTCTGGGTCAGTGCGGCACCGGTGCGGATGCTGGACAATGCCGTTGACCAAGCAACATTGGCTGAAGACATTGCTGCTGAGCATAAACGCTGCGGACCCCGGGAGGGCATAGTCGATCTGGCGAGCTACACAGAACCACGTGATGCCTTGACCCTCGACACAGCGAAGTTCTCAGAGGCTTGGCAGCGCTCTTTCGCACGCACGTTCAGTGTGTACCAAGAGTACTTCGCAGATCTGTCGGCAGCCGGTGATCGTGCCTTGATTGCAGTTCTGACGAACTGCGGCGGCGGGTACGGTCTTAAGGCCGCGACAAACGGAGATGCGCTGGGCTGCTTGAGCGTTGGCTTCGTCAAGAGCCTTGCCAAAGAACTAACTAATCTGAACCTCTGCCTGGTGGATGTGGACGATGCGCCAGGTGCTTCGGTCGCCGACAAGTTTGTAGCAGAACTCAGGGCCGGCTCTGAAGACGATGAAGTGAGCTACCTAGGTGATCTGCGTCATGTCATCAAAGTCCTACCAGCTCCAGCCGGTGCGCCAGAACACCGTCGGGCCACCAAAGGGGCAGTGGTATTCACGGGGGGGTCCCGAGGAATCGCTCTCGAATGTGCAATTGGGCTGGCGCAAAGTGACCTTGTCGCTGCTGATGGGAAGCCTAGTCCCATAGTAATACTAGGGCGTTCGCAAATAGATGATCCCGTGTCGCTTCCGTACCTTAAATTGACAGACGAAGAATTCGGCAAAGCTCAATCTGAAATCATAGGTATGCTGCGACGCCGCAGTCCCTCGAGTCGTCCGATAGAACTGCAGCAGCAGTTCCGCCGAATCGCGAATAATCGGCAACTCAAGAGGAGTATTGAGCGAATAAAAGCTGCCTCCGTCCCGATTGAGTATCGCGCCTGCGATGTGACGAATGCGGATGATGTCGCTGAGGTAATGGGGGACATCCACTCCCGCTACGGGGGCATTCGGGGTCTTGTGCACGCCGCAGGCCTTGAATCTTTGGGTCAGCTCCCAAAGAAGCAGTATGCACTAGCATCAAGCTTGATCGAGACCAAGCTCCAGGGATTCCACAATTTGCTGCGAACCGTTGACCCTGCGGAACTTGACTTCGTTGTCGCGTTCACATCGATTTCGGGTCGCTTTGGGATGGATGGGCAGACTGACTACACTGCGGCGTCCGCGGCAGTTTCTGCCCTGTGCTGCCAACTTTCGCAACGCTACCCCGCCGTCCGCATGGTCGCCATCGATTGGACCGCTTGGGCGGAAGTCGGGATGGCGACGCATCAGAGCGTTCGGGAGGTTCAGGAGCAGCAACGTGGACTTCGCTATTTACCACCTCAAGAGGGATGTCGGCACTTCCTGCGGGAATTGGCGGGCGGCGCCGATCCCCAGGTGATGATCTTCGGAGCTTTGGGTACCAATGAACCCCGGTCGGCGCTTGACTGCTTAACCCCCGATCGTCGTGCCATTGCGAATTCGGTGATTTGTGGCTCCATTGTGGATCAGGGCCATTCCCCTATGCTAGATACTTGTGTCTCACAAAGTGCTGAAGGCATGATTTATGCACGCCGACTGGACACAAGGCTTGACAAGATGATGACGGATCACCTTGTCAAGGGCTCCCCGACTCTACCAGGCGTATTCCATTTGGAAGCTATGTCTGAGGCAGCGAGGCTTTCTTCGGGGCGCGATGATCTAATGATCGAGTCCGCCGAATTTGAGCATTTTGTTAAATGCTCAAAGGGGCGGGTTTGCGACTTGCAAATCGCCGTTTCCAGCCAGGGGACTGATCGTTTTATGACGGCAATATCTGCCGATGTAGTCAGCCCCAACGGTATCGTCCTGGAACGAGCGCGCAAGCGCTCGCAGGCGCTGCTATCACCCCGCAGAAGTGTTTCTCCCTGCCCCTACGACTGGGATGAACTTCTCAGGGACCAAGCGGTCAGGTTCGACCTTGACGCCTACTATGCAGACGCCGAGTCCTATATCGCATTCGGGCCAAGCTTCCGAAAGCTGCGGGGCGCCTGGCGCACTTCCCAGGGGGTTATGGTGGGTCGATTCGATGTCTCGGCCGACGCGCGTGAGGTCCTCGCGGTGGGGGGATCACGCCTGGCGACGGAGCCCTTGCTACTTGACAATGTGGGTCGTCTTGCATTGATCGACATCTTCCACCGCTTCGGCGACCAGGTCATCCCGGTGCGTTTAGAGAACGCTGCTATCAATAGCCCCTCGCCTGAAAGCACGGAGGTGCTCGGATGCCTTAAGGTCCAACCTTTGAACCAGGGGCAGTACGCATTTTCGCTTTATGTGGCGGAATGCGATGGTACTCCACTGATCGGGGTCGAGCGGATCGTAGTGCAGAAGCTGAACAATCAAACGGTGGCTCGCAACCTCGCTTACGCTACGGCTTAGCGATGTTGATCGGCGGCATACCTAGGAGTAGAATGCTGGAAGGAAATTCAACAGGTTTTCGCGATAAGTGGCGCGCAGCTATGCTCAGATCCTCGTCTGTCTCGTGGGAAGGTTTGGATTCTCAAAAGCTGGCGCTATGCGACGTCCATTCCTTGACAGTTCTTCCTAGTGAACCTGGGAGACTCAGGCGAGTTCTAGCCCAATCTAGAGCCGCCAGTCGCGCCTACTGCGTCGCGTCCGACACCGTGTCAAATAGCGGCGTTTTGTCTGATTGGCGTAGGTCGCTAGGGATTCTCAAGAACCTTGAAATGTCTGAGTGGAGTTAAAATGCCTTATATAGCCAATCCTGGATGCTCTCCCTTTCTGCCTATCGCCGTTCTGGGGGCTGGGTGCGTGCTTCCTCCTACGTCCAGGTCGCTTGCCGAGTACCGCCACAATCTGCTTGAAGGAAACCCGGGGATTACCCCTATCCCAAAGGAGCGCTGGAATAGCGAGCAATACTACAGTGAAGACAGAGGTGCTCCCGAGCGGACTTACTGCATTCTCGGGGGATTCGTTGACGACTATTGTTTCGATCCTGCTTCCTATGGCTTAGATCAGGATCAGCTCTCCCAAATAGCGTTGGCGAATCGCACTCAATTGTTTGCGATTGACGCGGCTCTCCAGGCCCTTGCTGCCGCCGGTTACACTCAGGACAGGCTTCGTGCTATCCGGGCGGAGTTGTATCTGGGGAACATGCTCGGGGACGAGCAACTGGCTGACTACTCACTTCGGTATCAGGCCGAGCGCTATTTTGCTTCGCTCATGGCAGATGTCGGATCTCCGGCGGGTACAACGCCGATGGCTTGGACCGCTGCCTGGTCAAGGGCTGCGGATCGGCTCTTTGGGCGGTCAGATCCTTACTCGAAGCAGGTGCTCGCTAGCGCCTTGGCGCCGACAGTTGCGTCGGCCGTTGGCGTGACGGGAGGAGCCACGCTCGTCGATGGTGCCTGCGCCTCGGGACTGTTGGTGGTGGATGTTGCGATCTCTGCCCTCATGCGCGATGACCTGGATATCACGGTTGCCGTCGGAGCCATGGCGAACATGGGTGTCGTCGGTAACGTGTCCTTCGCGAAGATCGGTGGGCTGTCGGGCCAAGGAAGCCATCCGCTTTCCGCGGAAGCGGATGGCTTGATCCCGGGGGAAGGGGCGGGCGCAGTCGTATTGAAGCGGTTGGACCGGGCCATCGCTGACGAAGATCCGGTGGTTGGGGTAATTCGCGGTGCCGCCACTCGCTCGGACGGTAGTGGCAAAGCCATTTACGCACCTTCCTCGCGCGGTCAGGTCTCCGCTATGCGTGCAGCGCTGAAGCAGGCTGAAGTGACAGCCTGCGATTTCGACTACTTGGAAGTCCATGCGACTGGAACCCCAACGGGAGACGCAACCGAGATCGAATCCATCGGGCAGCTGATTTCTGAAGATAACCGCAAAGAGCCGTTGATCATTGGTTCTGGTAAGACTCTTATTGGTCATGGATTTCCCGCGGCCGGTATTGCGAATTTGGTGAAGATCCTATTGAGTCTGGAGGATGGGCGATTCTTTCCCACCTTTGGGGTAAGACAGCCAAATCAGGCTCTATCTGAACGGCGCGATGTACTGCGACTACTGACGGATGGTGGTGATTGGCCGCGTCACCCCGATCGTCCTCGGCGCGCTATGGCGAACGCGTTTGGCTTCGGTGGGGTGGACTCATCAGTACTGGTGGAGCAGTATGAGGAGGCCTATCATCGTGCTTTGGTTGCGAAGCTGCCTAGGACCATGACGACCGAGGATGCTGTGCAAGGGTCCTGGATGGCGGTCGTCGGTGCCTCTATCATTATGCCAGGGCTTTCCGCAACTAAGGGGCTCCCCGGTAGGGCAGAGTTTGGAGAGGCTTGGGATGCCTTGCCTGGGGATGGTTCGATTCGTGACTTCCAGTTTCCTGTCCGCGACGTGAGAATTCCTCCAAGCACGTTGCAGCAGACAGACCGAGCGCAGCAACTGTTTCTGGCTACAAGTCTTCTGGCGCTGCGTGATGCGGGTTTGCTGTCGGGGCGCACCGTCGATGATCCCGAGCGTATCGCGACTGTGGTTGCAATGGCATCTGGTTCAGAGGCCGCTCTCCACCGAAACGAGTGCATTCGTGGGGATGAGTTCTATGAACTGCTGTCCTTGGCAGGATCAGACTGCGGGATTTCGAATACCACATCGCGAAAGTGGTATACCGCCTTGCAGGAGGTTCTCTCGTCCAAAGCCGACGCAACCACCGAGGCGGCGCTGCCCGGATACATGGACAACATTGTTGCGGGTCGTGCCGGTAACAGCTTCGACCTACGCGGCACTAACTTCGTGGTGGATTCTGATCTCTCTTCCTTTGGTGCTGCAGTTGGAGCCGCCGCAACAATCCTGCGAAACAATGACGCAGATGCCGTGTTGCTCGGAGGAGTTAACGCTGTGCTGGCGCCGGAAATCGCTGATGCCTGGTCGCGACAATTTGGCGAGTCCGTGCGTTTAGTCGAAGCGTCCGTTTCTCTTGTGGTGCGGAGAGCGGCCGACATCACAGACGGTGACCGCGTCATCGGGTATCTGCAGGCTACGCCAAAAAGTGCATCTGTTGCTTTAGAACCTGGGGGCTTTACGGCTCTTGGCGCTGACGGGGCTCTCTGGGCGTTCCGACACCTTCTCGAATTGGCTGCGGGTCCTGATGTTGACTCTGCTGAAACAGTACTTCGATCGGTGTTTCAGAACGCTGGATATCGACTTAGGGTTGCCCGCGTTCCTCATGCTTCCCCGCATGTTGCACAAGCTTCGGAAAGAGTTGTCTCTATCCCGGAAACGGCCTGCCATCCTGTCATCTTTGAGGGGGTGAATTTGGCTGATCTAGTAGCTCGGTTGCGGTCTGATGGATCTGAAAATCAGGGATCTGAAACTCAGGGAGACCATGCGGCGCCAGGCGGATTACGGCTGGTCTTTGATCTCAATGGCGACGATCCAGAAGAACGCCTCCGCCAGGTGGCCTCCGCCCTGCGCGTTGTTTGAGTGGGAGTGTCGCCGTTCGCGCATAGCCTAGCCATACGCATCGTCGGATTAGAGGGGAGAACCATGAAACCGCAAACGACGGGCACCCGGCCCTCGAAATCAAAGCTGATATCTCATCCCCGGGGCAAGTATGTTGCGCTTGCAGTGCTCTGCCTGGCCGAACTCGTGGGCGTGATGGATAACACCATCATCAATGTAGGTATACCGACTTTAGGACGGGTGTTTGGCGCCTCTACCACGCAACTACAATGGATCGTAGACGCGTATACGCTCGTATTCGCTGTATTGATGTTGCCCTGCGGATACCTTGGAGATCGGCTAGGCAGGCGCAGGATTCTTATCCTGGGGCTGCTGGGCTTTGTCGTGGTTTCCTGTGCCTCCGCGATGACCGGTGACGTTGCAGTGCTTATTGGACTAAGGGCGCTGTTGGGTGTCTGTGCTGCCCTAGTGTTTCCTGCGACCTTGTCTCTCGTCTCGATAATATTCAAAGACACGAAACATCATGCCCTGGCTGTAGGGCTTTGGGCGGCCACAGCTGGGCTTGGAATTGCTCTCGGTCCCGTGGTTGGCGGCTTGCTCCTGCGGCACTTCGAGTGGCCGGCGCTGTTTTTGATTAATGTCGTGATCGTGCTGCCGCTTGCTGCCCTCGTACCACTCCTCGTGCCCGAATCCAAGGGCAGTAATTTAGGGCGTTTTGACATACTCGGAGTGATTCTAGCAGTAGCAGCGCTAGGGTTATTCGTTGGTTCTCTCATAGAAGGCCCGCAGGTTGGTTGGTTCACCCTTCCTATCCTTGGAGGTTTCACCGCCTCGATCGTGCTAGCAGTCGTCTTTATCGCATGGGAGAGACGAGTTGGTTTGCCCATGCTGGATCTGAGGCTGTTTAAAGCCTCTAAGGTCGCGGTATGTAGTTTCGCCATTGGTCTGGCGTTTTTCTCGTTGTTTGGTTTCACTTTCACCATCACGATCTATTTCCAAGCTGTGCGCGGTTACAGTGCGCTTCAGGCCGGATTGGCAATATTGCCATTTGCAGTCATCATGGGGATCTGTTCTCCGATTGCTCCCCTCCTGGCTCGCCGCTTCGGTGCTGGGCGCTGTATCCCTCTCGGCATCGCCTTGATGGGAGTTGGGTTCTGGATCGTGTCATTCGCCAACGCCACCAATCCATACTGGGCGGTTGTGGTGCCGGCAATGTTCTTCATGGCGATGGGCCTGGCATTCGCTCAGGGCCCGGCGACAGACATCATTTTATCTGCTGCGCCGGGAGATGAGATTGGCGTTGCGTCTGGTGTGAATGATTCTATCCGAGAGGTTGGTGGCACAATAGGAGTTGCCCTCCTGGGGTCGATCCTCACCCACGTCTATCGTAGCGAAATGGCGCCTGTGCTCTCTGGAGCACCCTCTCTGACAGCGGCTGGAGACTCGATCATGGCGGCGCAGCAGATTGCAGCTACGCTTCCTGATGCTACTCAGCAGACGGCATTAAGGACCGCGGCGGCTGATGCTTTCCTGACAGCCCTCCACCTTAACTGTTTGCTTCTCACTGGGATCATGATCACGGGGTCAGCCCTGATCGCCTTCGTCTTTGCCCGTCCTCGGCCTGATCACGCGTAGCGGCAGTTCTGGTGTTGGGCTCCTCGGACTTGAGTGTCGGGTTAGGTGTTGTGGCCGCCGCAGATGAGGAGCATACGGAGCTGGAAGTTGGGGGTGCGCAAGCCGCGAACCCCTTGGTCCAGGGCATGGGGTACTGGCTGCGGGTAGCGTGGCGGTATGTGTGAGGCGAGTACGGGGGACGAAACCCAGGTGGTTGCCCGCCTTGTCGCTTGGTTTGCCACCGCGGCCCGGCCGCTGCCGTGGCGAGCCCCAGGCGTCACCCCGTGGGGTGTGCTGGTCAGTGAGGTGATGCTCCAGCAGACACCGACCGCTCGCGTCATTCCAGCGTGGTTGTCCTGGCTGGAGCGCTGGCCCACCCCGGCATTGCTCGCGGCAGCGGCCCCAGATGAGGTGCTGCGGGCCTGGGGTCGGCTGGGTTATCCGCGGCGGGCGCTGCGTCTGCACTCGGCCGCGTCGGTGATCGTGGAACGGCACGGCGGCGAGCTACCGCAGACCGAAGCGGAGTTGCTGGCGCTCCCCGGTATCGGCGCCTATACAGCGGCGGCCGTGGTGGCTTTCGCATTTCGTCGGCGCTCCCTGGTGCTTGATGTCAACGTGCGGCGAGTCTTGGCCCGCATCGCCGGGGGTGTGGCTCATCCCACCCGGTCGGAGACGACGCTGGAGCGGAAGCGGGGTTGGCGTTTCGTGCCAAATGACGACGACCTGGCCGCCACCTGGGCCGCCGCATCGATGGAATTGGGGGCGACGGTGTGCACGGCCAGGTCGCCACGATGTGAGGCGTGCCCTGTGACTCGCTGGTGCACATGGCGGGCGAAGGGGTACCCGGCGTGGGATGGCCCACCCCGGTGGGACAGGCCTGGGAGGGCACCGACCGGCAGTGCCGGGGACAGATCATGGCGGCACTGCGCGACTCGCCGTGCCCGGTGCCGCTCATCGACCTAGCCTGGCCCGACGGCAGCCAACTGGCTCGATGCGTCGATTCCCTCGTGATCGACGGCCTTGCCGTCCGCGACGGCCCCCGCCTAGCCCTACCATCCGGGCCGGGCGCAACCCCGTAGTCCCGGAGCTACACGTCCAGCCCGGCAAACAGGTCGTCCGCAGGGCCATCGTCGGGGAACGGCACCCCGGTAACTAGGCGGTAAGCCTCACCGGCGCCGTCGGCGGTACGCATGAAGCGGTACAGCCGCCAGAACCCGGCTTCCATGTCCACCTGACTGCGGTGGGCGCGCAGCGCGGCCTCGCAGCGCTCGAAACGGTCACCGAACGGGATGATCGCTGCGATGCCCTGCGGGTCGAGGCGGAAGCGACGGCGCATCGTCTCCGGATCGAGCCCCTCCAGTAGCTCAGGGGCCTGCTCCTGAGCCTGGTTCAGGGCAGACAACCAGGCGTTCGGGTTGAGCGTGATCCATAGGATCCGGCTGACCTGCCACGGCTCTCCCAGGTCGGGGCGATACGACGCCACGCCCGCCAGCTGCGTTGCATACATGGCGACGCGGTGGGCCTGAATGTGGTCGGGGTGCCCGTAGTTGCCGAACTCGTCGTAGGTGGCGATCACCTGAGGGCGGCGGTCGCGAATCACGGGCACCAGGTGGTTTGCGGCCTCAAGTAGATCTGCAGCCCAGAACGCGCCGTCGGGCAACTTCTCGCGCGGGATGACGCTGCCCTCATCATCGGTGGCCATACCGGAATCGTGGTAGCGGCCCTGCCCGCCCAGCCATACGTGGTCGGTGACGCCTAGGATCTCCAGCGCCTCGGCGATCTCGCTGATGCGTTTGGCGCCCAGCTCGGTGGGGGAGTAGTGCTCCCAATCGGGTACCAGAATCTCCCCGAGCTCCCCGAGCGTGCAGGTGACCAGAGTGACCTGCGCCCCTTCGTCAACGTAGCGCGCCATCGTTGCGGCGGACTGCGACGACTCGTCGTCGGGGTGGGCGTGAACAAACATCAAACGGCGATTAGACACGCGGGCCAGCGTACTCGCTGATGCCAGTAACGGCCGCTGCCGACGAAACCGCTAGCCGTCAAGGAAAGCGCTCAGCCCGCCCGCGCCGGGAGGGCTGAGCGCGGTTGCACTGCCTGCGGTGCCTGTCATGCGTCGCAGCTACGCCGAGAACAGCATGAGGAAGCTGCCTTCAATGTGTTTGCCTACTTCCGCCAGGCCTTGGTGGCTGGCGTGTTCAGCAGGTAGATGGTGAAACCAGCCAGCCCCAGCCCGATGATGAGGTTCAGGGCAGTGCCGACATTGAAACCGACGAGCGTAGACCCATTCGCTGCCTTGTCGACGCCGAGCAGCGACGGGGTCATGAGAGTGATCACCGAATTGGCTAGGGTGAATCCCGCTTGGGCGAAGGCCCCGTAGAGGAGGACCGGGTAGCCCTTGCTGTTGAGGAACATGATCCCGCTGGCCAGGAGCGCAACTGCTGTCAGGAAGACGCCGAAGCCTTGGATGTAGCCCAACATGGCCAGGGTCTGGAGGCTCTCAGCCTTGAGCCTAGCTTGCCGTATGGGTTTTGAGAGCGCAGAAGTGCTGATGAGAGTCAGGAAGCCGGAAATGATGCCGAGGCCACCGCTAACGATTCCGAGCGTCCCGGCGCCAGTCACGACTCCGGGGCGCTGTGCCCCAGGGCTGGGTGCGTACTGGCCATACTGGTTTGGTGGCAGTCCCGGGCCCTGCGATCCGTAAGGCTGTGCGTGGGAGGGGCCTGGAAAGCTTGCCTGAGGCTGGCCGTATGGAGCGTTGCCCTGCGGGGGTTGTTGAGGGGGGGAAGGGTATTGTTCACTCATGCAGGCAAGCCTTTCTGTGATTTTGCCAGCGTTACTGTGATGGCCGGTGGGTGCTGGCGTCAGTCGCACCGAAGCAGCACTCGTGCTCCGCGCGGGTCAGGGGGCGGGCTCCCCTGGCAGCCGGGCAGTTCCTTCCCTTGTCAAAGTAAAACGGGAATCGTCGTGTCGACCGCGGGGCCCGTGGAAAGATGTCTGATATGGACATTTCCTCGTTGGTTCCTCTCCAGCCTGAGATGTGGGGTCAGGTCGAGTGGCCACTTGGCTCGCACCTGACCGAGAACGGCGCCACGTTCGCCGTCTTCGCCCCGGATGCCACCCGGGTGCTGCTTGAGTTCTACCCTGAGGCACTCGGGGTCGATGCAGCCGCGTCCTTCACCATGTCGAAAGGCCCCGACAATGTCTGGCGCGCCCAGATCGCTGGTGTTAAGGCGCTGGACCTTTACGGTTTCCGGGTGTGGGGCGAGAACTGGCCCTACGACCCGGCTTGGACGCCGGGCAGCGGCGTCGGGTTCGTCTCCGACATTGATGACGCAGGCAACCGCTTCAACCCCAACAAGGTGCTGTTCGACCCCTACGCCCGGGAGGTCACGCACACCACTTATTCCGATGCGGTTCTTGAGCACGGCCTCGACGGCGGGGCTTTCGGGACCGGCCCTGACGAGTACCACGGCGCACCGCGTCGCGAGACCGATACCGGCCAGATCGCCCCGAAGGGGGTCGTCTTGCCACCGAACAACCCCACGTTCCAGAAGCCCGGCTTGCCGCCGGAGAAGTCGGCAATCTACGAGGCTTCGGTACGGCAGCTGGTGGGGCACCCGTCGATTGCCCAACTCGGCACCCTGCTGAGCCGCGAGCCCGGCTTCGAGGGTGTCGTCGACATCCCGGAGGAGTATCTGGGTACCTACCGCGGCGTCGGCATGATGGCCCCCTACTTAAAGGCCCTGGGCATTACCACCCTGGAGTTGCTGCCCATCCACGAGACGACGTACTCCGAGTCATCACGGCCTGGGCACACCAACTCGTGGGGCTACATGACCCTGTCCTTCTTCGCCCCCAACCGCAACTACTCCTTCGACAAGTCGCTGGGCGGCCCCACGAAGGAGTTCCAGGAGATGGTGGCGGCCTTCCACGAGGCGGGCATGGAGGTGTATCTGGACGTCGTTTATAACCACACGGCCGAGGGCGGCAACTGGAATGGTGACCCGAACACCGTCGGCTTCACCTCACTGGGTGGTTTCGCCGCAGCCGAGTACTACGTCATGACCTCCAACCATGCCCTGGTCGATGGGGCGACGGGGACGTCGAATCAGCTCAACTACTCCTCACCGATGGCGCAGCAACTGGTGTTGGATTCGCTGCGCCACTGGACCGTCGAGATGGGCGCTGACGGTTTCCGGTTCGATCTGGCGACGGTGCTGGGCCGCAAACCCGCCGAGGCCGACCGCGAGGACTGGACCCAGCAGAAGCGCTTCTTCACCGACCATCCGCTGCTGGTGGCCATCGCCGAGTTCGCGGAGGAGGAGCACATCGAGGTCATTGCCGAGGCCTGGGACCTGTGGGGCTATGAGGTGGGCAACTTCCCGCGCGGCTGGGGTGAATGGAACGGCCGCTACCGTGATGCCGTCCGTCGGTTTGCGAAAGGCGATGGCAACGCCCTTGGCCTGCTGGAAGTGGTGAACGGCGATCATCACCACTTCGCCGATAACGGCGGTCCGCAGAAAACCATCAACTTCATCGACGCCCACGACGGCTTCAACCTGGCCGACCTAGTCAGCTATCAGGAAAAGAACAACGACCTGCCCTATCCCTTTGGGCCCTCCGACGGCGGGTCGGACAACAACCTGTCGTGGGACTCGGGGGGGTCGCAGGAGCTGCGACGTCAGCGGATTCGAAACTTCCTGACGTTGCTGTACTTCTCGCGTGGGGTACCGATGTTCGTCGCGGGTGACGAGTTCGGCCGCACCCAGAACGGCAACAACAATCCGTGGGAACTGGACTCGGTGGCGATGTGGAATAACTACGCCATGATCCCAACCAATGCTCCGCAGCGGGTGCCGCTCGCCCCCGGAGTCACGGATGCCGGTTATCACGACAACCTGGGGGAGTTTTCGACGGAGCCGCACGTCAACGGGCTATTCCGGTTCGCGACGTTCCTGGCGAACCTCAGGCACCGGCACGAGGCGCTGCAGCAAAAGCAGTACGGCGATATGGTGCCCGACGACCTGGACACCTCTTACCTGTTCCACAGTCCCTCGCAGGCCGGGTACCCGCAGGAAGGTGACCGGGCGGTGTCGGTCTACATCAACTCGCCGGCTGACAACTTCTACATGATGGTGAATATGGCGGACGTGGAGGTGGAGTTCACGGTCGTGCCCGCCGCGGAAGGCAGGGTGTGGCGTCGCCTCATCGACACCGCGGCGTGGGCGGAACCGTCATGTAACCACTGGGCCGAGGAGACCGGCGACATCGTCGAGGGTGGCACCGTCCTGCAGCCCTGGTCGATCGTGGTTTGGCACGACACGGAGGCGCCGACGAGTTTTTGAGATGTCTGGCACATGAGCGGTCGTCGGGGTAGGTTGCTGCGAAATCCTAAGGAGGCCCCATGGACTCGCAGACCTACCAGGCCATCGCAATGGTCGTGTACTTCATCGCAATGCTCGGGATCGGGTTCTGGGCATTGGGGCGGACGAAGAACTTCGATGACTACATGCTGGCCGGACGCGACATCGGCCCGTTCACGACGGCGCTATCTGCCGGGGCCGCGGACATGTCCGGCTGGCTGCTCATGGGGCTACCCGGGGCGCTGTATGCCAGCGGGATGGTTGAGTTGTGGATGGCCATCGGGTTGACGATTGGCGCCTGGCTGAACTGGCGATTCGTGGCGCCTCGGCTGCGTACCTACAGCGAGGTGGCGGGCAATGCCATCACCATCCCCAGTTTCTTCAGCAACCGGTTGCACGATGCCCGAAACCTTATGCGGATTGCCGCCGGCATCATCACGCTGGTGTTCTTCACCTTCTACGTTTCCAGCGGCATGGTGGCGGGTGGAAAATTCTTCGAGGCGTCGTTCGACATACCGCAGCGTTACGGGGTGCTGATTATCGCGATCAGCGTCGTGCTCTACACGCTGGTTGGCGGGTTCCTGGCCGTCGCGTGGACCGACACGGTGCAGGGACTGATGATGGTGACGGCGCTGGTGTGCGTGCCACTGTTCGGGGTGATCCGCCTGGGTGGGATTCAGCCGATGATCGACACCATCCTTGAGGTTGACGCTAACACGTTCGTGCTGTGGGGTGCGTCCACGACGGTGATGGGCGTGGTGTCGTCGGTGGCCTGGGGCCTGGGCTATTTCGGGCAGCCGCACATCATCGTGCGGTTCATGGCGCTTCGTACGCCACAGGAGGCAGTGTCGGGGCGGCGCATCGGTATTAGCTGGATGATCCTGGCGTGTCTGGGGGCGGCGGCGACGGCGCTCGTCGGCATCGCAACCTACCGGCGTGATGAGGGTCGGCTTCCCGACGCGGAGTCCGTGTTCATTGCGCTGGGGCAGCTGCTGTTCCAGCCCTTCGTCGCGGGATTCATGATCGCGGCCATCCTGGCGGCCATCATGTCGACGATCTCATCACAGTTGTTGGTGTCGTCGTCGGCGCTGGTGGAGGATCTCTACAAGGTGTTTTTCAAGTCGCAGGCGGGCAACGTCGGCACTCTCATGGGTCGGATGGCGGTGCTGGTGGTGTCCATCGTCGCGACGGTCCTGGCCTGGGATGCCAACAAGACGATCCTCGCCCTGGTGGCGTTCGCCTGGGCTGGGTTCGGGGCGTCGTTCGGACCGGTCGTGCTGTTGAGCCTGTACTGGCGGCGCCTCACCACGTGGGGGGCTTTCCTGGGAATGCTCTCCGGTGCCGTTGTCGTCGCTATCTTCGGCTCGCTGGAGGGCGGCATCTTCGACCTGTATGAGATCCTGCCCGGCTTTGTGGTGAACGTTGTGGTTGCGGTTGGGGTGAGCTTGGCCACCAAGCCCGCGCCCGGCGTCGATGAGGAGTTCGACAAGGCCGCCCAACTGGTCAGCACCTTCCGGCGAGGCGAACTCGTTTCCGAGGACTGACGCCAGCTTTTCGGCAGGATACAGGTTTGGAAACCCAGGTTCGTCGTAGGGTCGTCCCGAAATCCTCCGCATCGTGACGGGATGCCTGGGACAGGGAGGGCGTCAGGAGACCCGGCGTTAGTCTCTGCCCAGGTGAATCGAGGGTGCTCTCAGCCGCACGACCCCAGACCGGCCGACTCCTTGAGGGCCAGCACCCGGGCCGCGGACTGCGTCACCCGTTCGGCGTTGGCGGGATCTGCCTCCGCCCAGGCGATAGTGGCCTTGGCCATGTCGGCCATCATCGCTGGGTTGGCGTTGATGAGCAGGTCCCCGCCCGCGGCAAAGAAACGGGTCGCGCGGTCAGCCGGGGCTACGTCGCCAACGGAGGCAGCCTCGCCCAGATCGTCGCTGATCACTACCTTGTCGAAGCCGAGATCCTGGCGCAGCAACTCCTCGATGATCGCTGTGCTGAAGACGCCCTCCTGGTCGGGGTCGATCTGTTGGAAGATAGCGGACGACACCATCACCGAGTCGGCGCCTGCTGCGATCCCGGCGCGGAACGGCTCCAGATACTCGTCGTCGGCGGTGATGTCTTCGTCGACGGCGACCCCGAAGTCGGTGTTGACGGTGACCTCACCCAGGCCGGGGAAGTGCTTGAGCGACGTGACCAGTCCCGCATCATGCGAGCCCGACACGAACTCGGTCACCGCTGCGCTCACCGTTGCGGCATCGTTGCCGAAGTTGCGGTGTAGCTTCCCGATGGGGGCGTTGCTGTTCTGCTTGGCCTCGGGCACCACGTCGGCGACAGGCGCGAGGTTGTAGTGGACGCCGACATCGGCCAGCTCCTGGCTCCAGGCCGCGGTCTCGGCCTGCAACTCCCCGTCGGTCAGCTTGCCCTGCTTCAGGGCCGTGGGGATATCGCTGAAACCAGGGCCCGTCAGGCGCTGCACGGATCCGCCCTCCTGGTCGACGGCCACCAGTATGTCGCCCAGCTCACCCAGCTCGGCGGTGAGTTTCCGGATCGGCTGGGTGCCTTGGCCAGTGTTGCCCAGCAGCACAGCCGAGCCGATGTGGTGCTCGCGGATGGCTTCGCGGGTCGTGTCGTCGAGCCCACTGGTGTTGACGCCGATCATGAATAACTGTCCGACTTGTTCCGCCACCGGCATGGCTTCCGCGCGCAGCCGACAGGCGGGTTGCGACGGGGTGGGGCTGGGCGCCTCGCTGCTGAGGGGCGCGGAGGCAGGTTCGGCAGCTGGTTCGGGGGAGGGGGTGGGTGGGGTCCCAGGGGCTGCGCAGGAGGCTAGGGCTAGGGCGCCCAGCAGTGCACATCCGGCGGATCGGATCATGGCAGGGTCGAGACGACGCATGCGCCTCATTCTTGCACGAGGCCGTCCCGGGGCCGGGCGGGCAAGGGTGGGCCAGCCCCGGGACCTGCGACTACTGCCGCAGCATGCCCCCGGCGTTGACGACGGGGGTGGCGCGGGAGTCGCCGCACAGCACCACGAGCAGATTGGAGACCATCGCCGCGCGATGCTCCGGGGTGAGGTCGACGACGGAGGAGCGCTCCAGCTGGGCCAAGGCGTCCTGCACCATGGACACGGCGCCCTCAACGATCTTCTCGCGGGCGGCGATGATGGCGTCGGCCTGCTGGCGCTGCAGCATGGCCTGCGCGATCTCGGGAGCATAGGCCAGCGACGAGATGCGCGTCTCGATCACCTCAAGGCCAGCCAGGGCGATCCGGGCCGCCACCTCGGAGGCCATCTCCTGGGCGATCACCTCGGTGTCGCCCCGCAGCGTCACCTCGGTGTGCTGGTTGTCATACGGGTGGCTCATAGCGATATGGCGCAGCGCCGCCTCGGCTTGCACGCGAATGAAGTACTCGAAGCCCTCGACGGCATAGGTGGCCTTGGCGGTGTCGGCCACCTGCCACACGACAATGGCGGCAATGTTGATGGGGTTGCCGTCGAAATCGTTGACCTTGAGCTCGTTGGTTTCGAAGTTGTGGACTTTGATGGAGATGCGACGCTTCTGGGTGAACGGCGTCACGAACCATAGGCCCGGTTTCTTGACGGTCCCGATGTAGGAGCCGAAGAACTCCAGCACGCGCGCTTCGCCGGGGCTGATCATGACGATGCTGGTGGGCAGCACCACGACAGAGAACACGACGGCGATCAACGCGGCCAGCATGAGCCCACCCGGCACGTCACCCGACGACTCGGGGACGAGCATCCCGACCAGCCCGCCGATGATGATGCCGAGCGCCGGCACCGCGACGATACCCAAGAGCCCCGGTAGCACGAAAGTCCCACGCTCCTGCACGGTGACCCGGCTGCCGGTGATGCCGACGGGCTGCGTTGCCGTCCCTGGAGCAGGGAGTGGGGGCGGCGGCATGGTGGGTTGTGGCTGGTTACCGGGGAACTGGCTGGGCGGTTGGGGGGTTCCAGGGAACTGCGGACCGGACAAACTACTTCCTTTCGTGATCGGGTTCCATTCTATGAGGGACGCCCTAGGCCGCTCTCCTTGAGCGCCTTGTCAAAGTCCTACTTGGGCTCGGTCATTGAGCACAGCGAACTGTCGGGACCTCACAGCCCCAGGAGGACCAGGGGGAACCATGGCCACCCTGTCGGGGCGACGATACGCCGTCGGGCCCGTGGTGATGACCACAAGGTCGCGGATCTGCTCGCCCAGCTGGTCCCGCAACCACAACAGATGGCGTACGTCCTTGTCAGACACGGAAGCGGGGAGTTTCACCTCAATGCCAACCAGGCGGCCCCCGCGCCCTTCAACGAGCAGGTCAATTTCCCGCTCGCCCCGCTGGGCGCGGACATGCCAGACCCGTGCCTCAAGTGTCTGCGCCAAGGTCCTGACGGTCAGGGTGGCGAGGGATTCGAATCGTGTTCCCGAGGGGAGGCATATTGGCCGATCCGGCGCGCCGTTCTCCGGCGTGCTGAGGTGCGTCTCCAAGGGGTGCGGAAATCCTGATCAATGCTCCAGCGCAGGAAGCTCCCGGCGTGGTGGTCTCTGCTGCGCAGCTGTCCGTTTGGAGGGCGATCGTGCCCAGCGATAGGGGACGACTCACGAGCCCGCCAAGCCGATGTCTCTTTTCTTTCGCACCTTTACGGTGACGGCCTTGGCCTTTCCCGCGGAGGCGCCAGCTGGATGGCATGGAAAACCCCGGGTAGGCCGGGGATCCGGTCTACCCGGGGCAGCGGGGGCAAACCCGCAGGCTCAGCCTGCGAGGGCCTGTAGCGCCTGGTAGGACTTGCGGGCGTTGTCGATGGGGCCCGCGCCGGGGGCGGGGTCCTCGTCGAGCATGATGTCCTGTTCCAGCACCCAGTAGCCGTCGAAGTCTGCCTTCCTCAACAGCTCGGCGATGGCCGCGAAATCCACGTCGCCGTCGCCGATGGGCGCAAACATTCCACCCTTGATGCCCTGGCTCCAGGTGAGTTCGCCCGTCAGGAGCTTATCGCTCATCTGCTTGTGGACATCCTTGGCGTGCACGATCGTGACTCGCCCGGGGTGGCGTCGCACGATGTCCACGGGGTCGGCCCCGCCGGCCATCAGGTGGCCGGTGTCCAGGCACAGCCCGACGGAGGTTTCGTCCAGGATCCGCTCCACCTCGTCGGCGTTTTGGATCATGGTGCCCCAGTGCGGATGCACGCAGGCCGTCACCCCGGCCTCGGCGCACACGGTCGCGATGCGATCCAGGTTCGCGTACAGCGTCGCCCAGCCCTGCTCATCCAGGACGGGGCGGTCGTCGTAGCCCTCGCGACCCGAGTCGCAGGCCAGCACCAGCACCGACCCGCCGGCGACGCGGAACGCCTCCAGTTCGGCCTTCACCGCCGGGATCGGGTCGTGGTCCGGGTCGTGCATCACGGCCAGGAAAAACGCGCCGACGGGGGTGAGGCCGTGCGCTTTCACCGCGGCTGCGCGGGCCTCCGCCTCCACCGGAAGCCAGCCCTGCGGCCCGAACTCCGTCGCCGTGAGCCCCAGCGAGACCATCTCCGACAGCACCCGGTCTGGGGACATCTGAAAGCCCCAGCCCGGCACCTCGCATACGCCCCACGTGATCGGGGCCCCGGCGATTTTCACTTCTTTACCTCCACAGTCGATCCCGTGCGGGCCGACTGCTCTGCGGCCTCGGCCAGCACCAGTGCCGCAACCCCGTCCTCGACGGTGGGCGTCACCGGCGAGCCATTGTTGATGGCATCGATGAACGCCGTCAACTCGTCCCGGTAGGCATCCGCGTAGCGCTCCAGGAAGAAGTTCAGGAATACCTCCTGGGTGGCCGAGCCGTTGGCGTCGTTGACCACCAGCGCCGTGGAGCGGAGATTCTCCACCACCAGTTCCCCTTCGGAGCCGAAGACCTCCACTTTCTGGTCGTAGCCGGAGGCGCAGTGGCGGGTGTTCCTGATGACGGCCACGGCGCCGCTCTCGGCGCGCAGCATCGTGACGGCGCCGTCGAAGTCGTCGACCTCGGCCAGCGCCGGGTCCAGCTTCTGGCCGACGGCAGTCACGGAGGCGATCTCGCCCAGGAAGAATCGGGCCTCGTCGAAGTCGTGGATCACCATGTCCTTGAACACCCCGCCCGACTGGGCCAGGTACTCGGCCGACGGCGGGGCCGGGTCGCGGGAGACGATCGTCAGTTGCTCCACGCGGCCGACCCGCCCCTCAGCCGCGAGGCGCTGGGCCTTCGCGATCGACGGGTCGTAGCGTCGCTGGAATCCGACCATGACGGGCGGATGTTTGAACGTTGCCAGCTCGGCCGCCAAGTCACGGGCCGCTTCGACGGAGGCCGCCACCGGCTTCTCGACCAGCGCCGCCTTGCCAGCACGGGTCGCGGCTAGCACGTGCTCGGCGTGCAGAGGGGTGGGGGAGCCGATGACGACGGCGTCCACATCGTCCGCGGCGAACGCCTCCGCGGCGTCGGCGGAGGCGCGGGCCCCCAGGGGCTCGGCGAGTGCCTTCGCGGCCTCAATGAATGGGTCGCAGACCAGCACTAGCTGGGCTTGGGGGTGGGCGGCGACGGTGGCGGCATGAACCTTGCCGATCCGCCCGGCGCCGATCACTGCGATACGCAGCATGAGGGGTTCCTTCCTAAGGATGAGCGCGACCGCCCGGCGGCAGGCTGGCGCCGGGCGCCGGGCGGTCGCTCAGCGGGTGGCGGTCAGGGAGCGGGGACGATGATGTCGCGAACGAGGGCATCAAGGTCCGCGTCGGCGGCCAGGAACTGGCGCAGCGTCTTGCGGGTGGGCCCGAACTCCTCGAACTCCGCAATGCTCAGGCCATCCACCTCGTAGGCGCGGCGGAAGTCCGGGATGCGCTCCAACTCGGCGATGTACTCCGGCTTCACCGGGTCGGCGATGCGTTCGCGGGTCTCGTAATCGGACTTGGCGATGATCTGCTGCCACTTGAAGGGCGGGGAGACCACCACGTCGCCACCGACGAACTCGGCCCACTGGTTGACGTTGCGGAACGCCGCAGCCAACACCCGGGCGCGGAAGCCGCGCTCCTGGAAGATCTCGTAGGCGCGCTTCATGGCGGCAATGCCTGCCCATTCGAGCGCCGACGGGTCGATGAAAATGCCGTCGCGGGCGACCACATGCTTCAGCCAGTCGTCGAGGCGGCCCACCATGATGGTGACGACCGGGCCCATCTCGGAGGTGTCGTGGCCGTCGGCTTCGCGGGCTTTGAGGCCGCGCTCGATGGCCTCGGCGGCCTGCACGGCCTGGGCCACGGTGAAGGAGACGGTGACGTTGATGGACACGCCGCGGCGGGTGGCGTCCTCAATGGCTTCCAGCCCGATCTTCGTCGCGGGGATCTTCACGACGATGTTGCGGGCCAGGTTGTGGAACTCCTCCGCCTGGTCGGCCAGCTTCTTGGCGTCGCGGTGGAAGCGGGGATCCGTCTGGACGGAGAGGCGCCCGTTGCGGCCCTTGTGCTCGTCGAAGATCGGTTCGAGAAGCTTCGCGGCCTCAACCGACATGTCTTTGACGGCCTGCCAGCCGATCTCCGACTCGCCCCAGGTGGGGTGCGCGTCGGCGATGGCCTGGATGCGCGGCGTCCAGATGTCGAGGTGCTTCTTGATGGTGGTGTAGGCGATCACGGGGTTGCAGGTGGCGCCCACGCCGCCGTATGAGATGGACTGGCGCAACTCGTCCAGGTCGGAGGAGTCGTTCCAGAGTGCGGTTTTGGTGTTGCGGGCCGCGTCCAGGAGCGGCCCTGGGGTGTAGGTGATGTCGGACATGTACTTGGGTTCCTCCTCGTCGCGTGCAGCAGCTTCCTCGCCGCCTCGACAACCCAGTCAACCCCAATGTTCATACCAAGTCAAGCGCTTGTAATGACAAACTGGTGGGCGGGGTGTGCAGACCAGCCGATGACGGCGAACCCCGGGTCGTGGCTCCACTCCATGCCGACGGTGTTGGCCGCTTCGTCATGCCGAGGCCGATCATTCAACTCTCGATGGAGAGCCGGGGGCTGACGATGCCCAACTCGAATCCCCGGATCAGGGCCTGGAGCCGATCGCGGACGCCGAGTTTCGTACAGGCGTTGGCCAGGTAGGCCTTGACGGAGCCCTCGGAGATGTACATCTCTTTGGCGATCTCACGGTTGCTGAGCCCCCGTCCCAGGAGCTGCAGGACGGAGATCTCGCGGGGCGCCAGGCCTATCTCCGTCGCGGCTGACCCGGATACGGCCTTCGGGTCATGGACGCCGCCGATCACCTGTTGAGCTAGGAGGCGCACGACGCCGGGGGACAGCGGCAGGTTGTCGTCCATGCTGCCATGGATGGCGGCAAGGATCTCCTCAGCGCGGGCGTCCTTGACCAGATACCCTGAGGCCCCTGCCCGGAGGGCGGGGACCACATGGTCTAGCGTAGAAAACATTGTGATCACCAACACCCTGGTGCTGGGCAACTCTGCGACGATCCTTCGTGTGGCTTCGACCCCGTTTAGACGGGGCATTTTGAGATCCATCAGAACTAGGTCTGGGATGAGCGCATGGGCCTGTTCAACTGCTGCCTGACCGTCCTCGGCCGTCCCTACTACTGAGACGCCGTCCTCGTTGTCGAGGAGGGTCCTCATGGCATAGAGCATGAGTGGCTGGTCATCAACCACTAGAACAGTGATGTCTGCCATGACGACAGATTACCACCTGACTCGTGCTATTTGTGGCTGATTTTGGGGTTGCTGGAGGTGTTTATACTTGTCGGAGAGGGTTTGGGTGGGTATCTGAACCGCCCCGGGGTAGCTGGGGGCTGGTGGTGATCGTAGTACGCGTTTTCGTCCTCGATGGGGGCAGATGGCGGATGCTGAGTGGAGGCGTCCGGTGCTGTGCCAGTCGACCCGCATGAAGGTGGCGAGTTCGACCTGGTCGACGGTCTTGAATGGCCTGTCTCGTGTGGTGCACTCGGTTGGGTAGAGCCCGATCACTCCGCCACTCGGCCATCGCGTTATCGTAGGAGTCGCCCGCACTCCCGATCGACGACAGTTCCTGGCTATGAGGAACTGGGTAACCTGCTGGTATCTGCGCCGGCCGCAGATGCCTGGGTGGATCCAATCGAAAGCTAGCGCGTCCTTGCTTGAAACGGTATAGCTTGAGGGTTATTCAAGCGCGGCCACCCAAGCGGCATCCCACCTTGTCAAGGGCCAGTCAGCGGCGTCCCTGAATAAGCCTCCTTAGCAAGCCTTTATAAAAAGGTTAATCACTAGTCGTAGTCACTGTATTGAAATATCTAGTCTGCGTTCCGTCGCTCGACGTGGCGAATGGTCGGATCATTCTGGATTCCTTCGGGATGTCGAGTGTGAAGGATCTGAATTGTGAATGGGGATGCGGGCTTCTACCACCCACTGATCGCCGCGAAGTCCAGATGAGTAGCTGCCGTTCACTGCGGTGACTCTTTCGTGGAGAGAGGTCAATCCGTATCCTCCCGGCCTCTGGTGGGCGGTGATCTTGGGGTGGGAATTTGTGATTCTGACCTGCACCTCTGTCTTCTCGACGACCAGAGCGATGGAGCAGGCTGCTCCTGTATGCGCATGTTTGGCGATATTGGTAACTGATTCCTGTATCAGGCGTGCGCATGTGTTTCGGAGCGAGAAAGGAAGTGATTCTACCCTTGGGTCGGTGTCCGTTGAGGTTATGGCAAAGCCCAATCCTCTTAGTGATTCTATATGCCGGTCAATCTGTTCGCTTATGCTTGGGGCGCAGTCTATCTGTTCGGTGAGAGCTTTGGGATCCTCTTTCTCTCCTGTCCGTAGGACGTCTAGTAGCGCTCTTAGCTCAGAGAGTGCCTCGCGAGCGGAGTCGTCGATGATGCCTAAAACGTCCTGGAGTAGATCAGGGTCTCGGGAGTTCCGGTGAGCTATGACATTCATCGTGATAACAGTTATGTGGTGAGCCACCACATCGTGAAGCTCCCGCGCCAGGTGCTGACGTTCTTCGCGACGCACTTCTTCTTGGCGGGCTCTGACGGCAACTAGTTGTCGGCGTATCTTGACCGTCCTTACCACAAGGTACCGGAGGGCTAGGCCGACCAGGCTGGTGCCACAGAGCACCGAGATAGAACCCCACCAGAAAGCTGATCCGCTGCTGATTCCCCTGATCTTTATGAACCAAATGGTTGCGCTGAGCCATGCGATGGTCAAGCCCCAGTGAATAGCCATTAGGCGGTGGCGGAACAACGTGAATATCGCCAGCATGATTACCGTTGCCACTATCATGGGGAAGAAGGGAAGATGGGTGGTAAACGTCGTTCCCATGGCCATTGCGCAGAGGATGAGCGATGCTTGTATCGAGATAAGGCACAAGCCAATGGCCGCATACGATAAAATAAACTGGACTATAATCCAGATGTTTGCTGGCGTCCAGGAAGTGGAAGTGGCGTCGCTAGCCAATCCCACCAAAGCTGCTAAGAGCAGTCCTACGCGAAGCCACCATGGGGTGAGAGTAGCGTAGTCTGATCCTTGCTGCTTCCAGGCGTTCTTGGATATCCAATCCAGTTTAGGGGTGCGGGAGCTCACTGGGCTGCACTTCAGAGGCCGCAGAAGAGAGGGGCAATGTGACACAGGTACTGCGGGGAAGATGAGCTAGAGGGCGGCGTTATCTCGACCGTTTGGGGTATGTTGGAAGCCTCGACCTGGGGTGTTAAAGCTAGTGTGGCTGCGGTGACCGCAATCAGTTTGTGAATGAACATTTTTTCCTCCTGAGGGGCTGAGCTGGATAGCTGATTTTTTTACGAGACTGTTGGTTGATGCTTTCTGCCCGGGACTGTGCTGGAATCTGATTAGATGATGATATGATACCTACCTTCCTTGCCGGTGATGCTGGTGCAGATGCCGGAAGATAGCTGATCCGGCGTGCCGCTGCCAGGAATCCAGTGCTATCTTAATACTAGGGGAACCCTGCGGGAATCACATTGGACCATGGACCAGGATCCTTGTGACTTTTGGCCTGCTGAGGGCGTCCTCGCTCAGGTTGCTCACCCTGGCGCTCGTCACACGTGGCGCAGCCACTGCCTGGGCGCAAGGCGTCCAGGAACCAGGTCTATCTCGTAACGCCGGGGTGGTTTCGGATAGGTCATCAACTCAGGAGCGTCGTCTACCGCCTGCTTGGCCCGTCGCGGCAGTGCATCGAGAGTTTTTCCGGCTAGCGATGTGGGAGCCGTGACCGTCGCGGACATGAACCTGCGTCCTGAGGCGGGCATCACATCGAATGAGTCCTGATCTGTCAGGGTCCAAACTGTTTCGCAATACTCCATGACTGCGGGGTCGTGGCTTACCATGACCATGGTGACGTCTCGGTAACGCTCTCCGCGGATCACATGCTTGTAGATGTGGCGACGGTTGTCCTCATCGAGACTACTGACGGCTTCGTCGAGGAATAGGAATTGCCGTCCTCGCACCAGCGCGCGAGCCAGCAGGAGCCGTTGTGCCTGTCCAGTTGAGAAATTACGGCCACCCGCCTGGACGCGTGAATCCAGCTTGGCCGGAAGGCGGTTCACGGTTTGATCTAGGTTGACATCCGCGAGGATGTCTAACAGGTCTGTATCGTTGACATCATGGTCGTACCCCAACATCAGGTTTTCGTGTATGGTTCCCTCCACCAAGGTCATCTTGGGAAAGACCACACCGGTACTCTCTCGGAAATGGGCATCGCCCACTTTCAGGGTGCCAGAGAAGTCATTGAGCCCCAGCAGTACGCACAGTAGGCTGGATTTTCCGGCTCCTGATGGTCCAAATACGGCAATCTTCTCGCCAGGTACGGCCTGGAGATCGATCCCGTTGCATACCAAAGCGCTTCCCGGGTAGCCGAAGGCGAGTGACCTGGCCTCGATCCTGCCGGGCTCATCCGCGGGTATTAATTCCCCGAAGCAGGGTGAAACATGGAAGAGATCGGCTTGCTTGTCCTGGTAAACAGCGACGTTGGCAATCTGCTGCACCACGCCTTGGGCCTCGGATACCGCGCCGGTAAATAACGCCATGCCTGTCTGGAATAGGATGATGTCGGCGATACTGGCTTGCCCTCTGCCGACCAGCCAGAGGCCTGTGGCCACGATGAGCGCCAACATGCTGGTGGTGTAACCGGTCTGTACGCCTGCTGTCAGGGTGCTCCACCGGATGACGCGGTTGTACTCCATATTGACTCGTTGGTTCATTGAAGTCCAGCGTCGCAGGTGATGCTCTTCGGTTCCAGTCGCCTTCACGGCGTCGATGTTCGTCAGGGTCGCTTGGGTCTCTCCGCTCATCTGCACCTGTGCCTGCACCTGGGTCTGACTAGCTTCCATCTGCCGGCGTGTTAGGAACAGGCTCACCAGGAAATAGAGGATAGAGCCAGCCACCAGCAGGCTGGCCAGAGGTGGGGATACCAAGACTAGGTAGATCAGTGCGAGAAGCAGTGAAAGGACCGAGAGCACCGACGGAAGGATCGTCATGACCAAGGCGTTTTTGAGGATGAATCTCAAGCCAATTTTCTCGGTGATTGCTCCAACCGACTGGGTGGTGAAGTAAGACAAACGTTGTCTGAACACTCCGGAGAAGAGCCGCTTGGTGTACGTGCTTTCGAAGTGGTTAGAGCCGCGTTGCAGTCCAAGGGAGCGGATGGTGAATGAGGCGGCTGTCAGCGTTGCTGTCAGCGCTAAGCTTCCGAGAACCAGGATGGGTGCCGGAGGACCCAGGTGGACTAGCTGCCGCGTTCCGGCAGTGACACCTAGTGTCACGAGCTGCGCCAGAATGATGCTCAGGGCTAGTAGGGCACCGGCGCTTGCAGGGAACAGCGCACGCAAGGATTGATGAGGTGATGACGCTGAATGGTGTCGCTTGAAGTCATCGGAGGGTCTCAAGAACACCAGAGCATTGGTGAACATAGCCCAGAAATCCTGGTAGGTTATCCGCAGACGTCCGAGTGCAGGATCGACCACGCTGACATGCCGACGTCCGAACTTTTCAATGACTACGAAGTGATGCCCCTCCCAATGGGCGATCACGGGGGTAGTGAGTCTGCGCAGGTTGTCATCGGAAACCTGGTTCCGGTCCACCTTGCGGGCGCTCATCGTCAACCCGTATTCGGAGTTGAGAAGGCGTAAGAATCCGACGCTCAAGCCGTCAGAGGGTAGGGGTTTCCAGTCGCGTAGTTCCCCGGGCGAAACCCGCGAGCCCATGCTGCTGAGAACCATCGAGTAGCAAGCCAACAGACAGTCCTGCTCGCTCTGTTGCAACACAATCCTCATGCCGTGCCTCCAATTGGAATTGGTCCCATGGTGGGCAGTAGCGGTCCGAGGCTCTCATGCGGACTGCGGATGAAACTGCGTGCGAGGATTAGACCACCCGGCCCGGTCATGATGCCGAAGTCACGCACGTCGTGCTTGCCCCACATACGGGGAGAGCGAGAAAGTGTGGCGCCGGCGCGGGTGACGAGGTCGTCAGCCACCTTGCGCCAGTCCTGCCGGTCGCGCAGTCGCCCTGCGGCGTCGAGCACCATGGCACCGCCCGCGATGCCGTGACACAGGCTGGGGGATCCACAATCATGCAGGGTGCGCATGAGAATCCCAGAAGCCTCGTCGAGCTCACTGCGGATCTGGGAGATCTCGCTGGCTGAAACTATCCTCTCGAGGAAAGTACTGCCATGAATGGTCTGCAGCCAGACGATGCGTGCCAGAGCAATCCCCGCCAGGCCATGACACCAGTTCGTTGAGTATGTCGTCTCCGGGTAGCGTGCATCGTCCCAGCCCTCATCAAGTTTGAAGGTATTCTCAAACTCCCAGGCACCACGCCAGCCATCGACCATTTCCGGGTCTTCTGCCAGACCGGCCGAAATGAGCAGCGCGGTGCCCACACCTCCGGAATCGTGCGCGAAACTGGCATTCCGGCTCCAGGGGAAGGCCTCCTTCGAGTCCCATCCGCAGGAGGTCATCGCCAACAGCTGATGGCCGAGGCGATGACAGACTGCTCGAGCGTGCTGGCTTGGCTGATTCCGCAGGGCGACGATGTGCCCTGCCGGCCCCTCAAGCAGATCCAGTGAACGCGAGGAATCGGCTTCGCACAAGGTGCTGAGGAGTTTTTCGAAGTAGGGCCGCAGCCAGGGGGCAGCAAGGTTGAAGGCTAAACTCAGTCGTCCTGCCGCAGCGAGTCGGCTCGCTGGGCCGTGATAATAGGCTTGGGGTGCTTCAGTGAGAGACGATTCAATTTCAAGCCGTAGAGTGTTAAGCAGCGACTCGGCCAGCTGGTGCCAGGTTTCCCCCGGTGGACAAGTAGTGGCCAAGAGTTCCGCCACCCCAGAGACACCCCGGTATAGCCCACCGGTCAAGGGCTGGATCAACAGTTGGCCCGCCTCATCAATGATCAAAGTAGGCCAGTTAACGCTGCCGTCCCGGCCAGCAACGGCTTGGGCGCGTAGGGCGTCGAAGTAGCAGGTCGCGAAATTTTCGAATGAGCCCTCTCTGAGCTGGGTAAGTCCACCGTGCAGGGGGAGAGCAACCTGCTCCAGGTCTTGGAGAGCTAACCGGATGAGGGAGACCTGATACTCGATATCCGTCTCCGTGAGCGAGGTGATCTTTGCGATAGTCCGGGTAGCCGGGGCGACTCCGAGCTGACCCACGTCCTTACCCCAGGGGTCCCGAATCGCCGTGGAATCTGCGGTGGTCCAGAAGTGAGGCACCGCCCATTGGCGCAGTTGAGCTTTCTCCGAAGCCACTAGAGGCTCGGCAAGCCCAGAAGCGGTCCGGCGCAGCACGTCGAAAAGCGCCTCGGGGGAGGTAGTGCGCCCCACCCGGGACAGACCGGCCAACAGCGCCGAGTAGTGATTGGTCATGCGAGCTAGCACTCTCACGTGCAGGTTGGGTGAGTGATTCCGAATGAAAACAGTTAGTTCATCGCGATATTCCAGTGCGATATGCAGGGTCGTGGCGAAACCTTCGACGATATCATCAACGTACCCTGCTGCCGGTACCGGGATGCCGTTCAGCTTAGGACGGTTCGTATCAGGAGTGAACTCTAAGCTGGCGCGCACGTAGCGCATATCGGAACGACCTTGCCGGTCGAGAATCCGCCGGAGCGTCCGGAGAGTACCGGCCGCGAAACCGCTGATGTCGCCACCCAGCTCCTTCACGGTGGTGCCGAGCGGCAGGAGACCTGGGGATGCAGTGGAGGAAGCCGTCTGTTTCAGAACAGCTTCAGTGGCATCGGGAAGACCATCTGGAGTTCGAGGTAACACACTCATAATCGTCTCTACATCCACTGGAACTGGCTGGGCTGCCGTGGCGACGATGTTCTCGTGATGTAGGTCGGTGAGATTTACCAGATAGGCAAGCCCGAGCAGCTGGCCGGCGCGACGGTAATAGTAAATAGCAGCGTCACGGTGGGGGAGGGGCTCTGGCCGTACAGGGGTCACCCACGTATAATCACCGCGATCGATGACCTTCGGAAAATGGAGAGCCAGCCAAGGGCGATACCCAGCTCGTTCAGACATCCACCTGTCAAGAGCAGCGAGGAAGAGCTCATTCCCGCCAGGACGCGGCTTGTGGTAGACAGCGCCTGCTGAAGTTACCACCTCACACACAATCCCTTGAGGGTGGACGTCACCGAGCGGTTTGATGGCCTTGACAGTGGGGCGCCCATCTGTGTGAAGAAGCCTTGAGATGGCGGGCATATCTTCAGTGGCATGGCGCAAGATCTCCTTCAGTGATTCACTTAGGTGGGCGCTGATCTCGACCCAGCGTGCCCAGTGTTCCGGGAAACGCTCCTGCAACTCGCTCAGGGCCCCGGATATGTCTTCCGCGAACCGCAGGTATTGTTCTTCAGGAGTCTTTCCAGCTAGATTTCCCTGCAGGCGGCGTTCATTCATAAGGTAGACCAGCGGGGTTTCCAGTGCATGAAAAGCATATCCCTTCAGTGTTCCCTCCGGAACCAGCGGGTGGAGCGTCTGATCGAAGACGGTTCCAAGCGCTGAATCAATGATCCCAGGAAAGGGGATGGCCGGTGTGGAATGAGTTTTTGTCATGGGTGGCTCTCCTCGAGAAGAGTTGTGTAAATCTGGTTTTTATCGGGTTATTCCGGGCTCTCGAAGCCCTGAGTTGCGCTAGGATTAACCAGGGCCAGTTGTATGTTTGATACGACTTCATCTAAGAGCCAAGAAAAGATGTACTGTGGCCTTGGTTAGAGGTTGGTCCAGGCCTCCGATGCGGTGATAGTCGATGCGGTCCTGCATACAGGATGGTAATGATGTGTAGCTGTTCAACGGTAAGCGGTCGCCTGCATAATGGTCAAGGGTTTCACCATTCTCGATGCTTGATCGTCAGGCACATCAGGCCGGTGCTGATGGCCACCCATGCCAGAGACAGTGCTGCTGTGCCGATGATGGCGATAGGCGAGGCCAAGTCGGAAAAGTCTTGGCCGACCAAGCCCTGGGCGATGAGGCTATAGGGGTAAGCGGTGGTGATTGCCGGGAACAGAACAGACATCCCCATGCCGAGTATCACGGCCGCGACGCCAACGGTGGCGATGACCGCGAACGACCGGAAATGTGTGCCAATTAGCAGGGTGACCGAGCTGAGAGCCCATGCCCCAAGCGCCCCGCAACCAGCACGTAGGATGTAGGGGGGCAGTTCGCTGGGGTCGAACCCGAGGGCCAGGCCGCTCACGATGGTGGCGATGGTGTAGATGACGAGACCAATCACCGCGATTTCGAGAGCCGCCAGTTGCTTGCCGAACACAGCTGGCACAGTACGGTTTAGCGAGGCTAGGCGTTGCCACCCTCGTGTCTGGTACTCAAGTCCCGCGGCTTGACTGATGATCACGACGTAGAGGAGGGGCAGAAAAATCTTGGTGACGAGGACGGCGCCCTCGCCCCAGATCGCGAGCCAGGTAATGTTCTGCTCAACGAACGTTGCCTGATGATTTTGATAGTTTGACACGCCGAGGAGCTGGGCGAAAGATCCAAGCCCCACAGCTCCAACAAAGAACCAGAAGCGACGGATTTTGAGTCGTTCATTCCGCCAAACCGTCAGGAGGTTGATCTGGTTGTGTCTTGCAGGGGATCGAGTTGGATTCATAGTGGCAGTGGTCATGATTTCTCCTCCAAGTGTGCCGTGAACCAAGCTGCGATAGCTGTCCAAATGATGGCAACGATGAGCGCGATACCTGCCAAGAGGCTGGGGTTCCTTACCAAAAGAAAATCAGAATTGCCTTCGAATTGGCGTGCTTCTGGCAGGTACGGCGTGGCTGCGGTGGTTAGTCCCCAGGGCAGTGCCCAGGCGAGTGCGGGGATATTCAAAAAGGGTGCGAACGTGGCCACCAACGATCCCGCGATACCCACAACAACACCGGCCGAGGGTTGATCAAATATACTAGCCAAAGCCAACTGGACTGCACTGACCGCGAGTGTGGCTGCCAGGGTCAGGATAACGACAGGCCAGCCGGATGCGCCGTATGAGGGAGCGCCCCCTAGACCGGCATGCGCCCCCACCGTGACCCCGACGAGCAGCATGCTGAAGTTCACAAAGCCCGCGAGAATCGTCAGCAGCGTCAGCTTGGTCAAGAACTGTTGAAGAGGCGATTGCCCGAGTGCCCGATAGAGCTGGCCCATGCGTTCCTCCTGATCCACGCCAGCCACCCGCCCGGCGAGTATCGCGACGGCTGGTCCCATGAGTAGCGTGGTGAGGCCGACAAAATTGTAGAGGGTCATTGTCAGTGTGGTTTGCGGACCGGGGACAGCGCGGGCCGCCCCGATGATGACCAGAGTCGCTAGCCAGAGAGATAGGAAGCCGGCCAGACCTAGGACCACATATGACAGGCGGCTGTTCTGGTACTTGCGGATCTCTAGGGTGAGGGCGGTCATGCTCGGCTCCTCTGGGTTCTGGATGGCTGAGGCTTTGCGATGACAGTGGAAGCCTCCGTCAGTTCGAGGAAAGCTCCCTCAAGGCTCTTGCGCCGAAGTTCGACTCGGGCGATGCGCACCCCTGCAGTGACGAGCTGGCTCACGGCCTCAGCAATCAGGTCATCGCTCAGGAGCGGCACACTGATCTCCTCTCCAGCGATCTGTGGCTGCAGTCCCAGTGCTTTAAGATGAGCGGCGGCAGCGTCAACCGGAGCGGTCTTCAGCACAAGATGCCCTTGGTCGCGCAGGTTCTCTAAGGTGCCTTGGTAGCGGAGATGGCCTGCCTGGATGATCCCGACCACATCAGCCATCTGTTCGATCTCTGACAGCAGATGGGAAGAGACCATGACGGTGATGCCGCGCTCGCGTGCAAGGTTGATGATCAGGGAACGGATCTCGGCCACTCCGGCAGGGTCAAGGCCGTTGGTCGGTTCATCCAGCAGCAGCAACTCGGGATCAGAGATCAGTGCCATCGCGATGCCAAGGCGTTGTTTCATGCCCAAGGAGTACTGGCGGGCTGGTTTTTCGGCGGCGTTGGTGAGATCGACGATGTCAAGTGCTGCCTCGACGGACCCTTTGGGGCAGGACAGATAGTCGGCCACAAGGCGTAGATTCTGAACCCCGCTGAGATGCGGGTAGAAGGCGGGGCCTTCAATGAGGGAGCCGATCCTGGGCAGGATCTCTGCCTTGCCGGAAGGCAGGTCGCGACCGAAGATGCGGATCTCACCGCTGGTTGGTTTGGTCAGTCCCAGGAGCATCTTCATGGTGGTGGACTTACCCGCGCCATTCGGGCCCAGGAAACCATAGATCCTACCCTGTGGAATAGCGATATTGAGGTTGCTGACCACGGTTTGGCTTCCGTATTTTTTGGTGATCCCTTGGGTTTTGATAGCGAGTGGAGGTGTTTGAGGATAAGCCGCTGAAGCAATACTCGCTGAGCTCTGTGAAATTTGAGTGAACATCACGCAATGCTCCTTTGGTGTGTAGCGGGGGCCCGGCTCTAATCTGACTTAATTGAGACCTTGGGGGTTAGGATTGCAGCGTGGTCCTAACCCCCAAGGATGACCATTACTCAGCAGCAGCCCCACCAGCGTCCAAGAGTGCCCGTGTTGCAGTCGAGGGTCAAGGTGCAGACCACTCCACATCCTGCGCCCAGCAGGTCCTCGATCTCGGCGTCGCTCATCTCGGCGAGGTCGTCGATGATCTCTTCGTTGTGCTTCTTGTGCATTTCCTTCTCCTTTGAGGATTGGGTTGGTTTCTTGATACTTCTCGCGCGCTGAAGATGTCTTCACGTTAAGTGGGCGGAAGTCATGGTGCAAGTACCTCAACCAAGCTTTCTAGAATAGTGGATGGGTTTCATGGCCAAAAGTGCATTCTTTCTCCCGTCGATTGGGTCGGGTGTGACTCGCAGAGGTCGATGACATCACTTGTCGCTGGTGTGGCATACCGATGAACCCCCAAGCCAAGGAGAGGTTGGGATGTGCGGACCTGTCTCTTGGCTCAGGGCAAGGTGTGATGTTGGGAAGCCCGGTCTTGGGTGGCCTTGGGTGGAGGTGTTCTCGGCGGCAGCGGGCAGGGCGAAAGGCTGTCTCAGCGTCTGCTGCCCGCGTCGGGTGCCGGGTAAGAGCGGCGGGGCGGCTGGTCGTTTGATTCAGGGCGTTACACGGCCAGACGTGATCTGTCAGCTACCCAGGACGACCCTCGCTGCGTCAGGATGTGAACAGCGAGAAGTGGAATGAGTACAGGCTTGGGCGGTAGACGTGACTTCCGACCTCGACGATGCGGCCGTCCGCCGCGTGACCGGTGCGGTCCATCGTCAGCAGGGGGGCTCCTGCCATCTCGCCTAGCGCCTCGGCCTCCTCGGCGGTGGCTCCCCGGGCCCCGATCGTCTGCCGGGCGGAGGTGACCTCCACGTTGCGCATGGCGAAGCAGCGGTACAGGCCGTGCTCGCCCAACTCCTGCCATGTGGGCGCGATGTCCAGGGGGATCAAGTTGGTTAGCAGCGCCAGAGGATGGTTGTCGGCGTAGCGGAGACGGCGTATGGCTAGGAGACCGTCGCCGGTTGGGATGGCCAGCTGGTCGGCCTCCTCCGGGGTGGATTCGCGCACCTCGTAGGACAAGACCTTCGTGGTGGGGCTGAACCCGGCCTCGGCGAGGTCGTCGTTCAGCGAGGACAGCTTCATGGGGCGATGGACGTGCGGCGGGGTGACGCGGGTGCCGACGCCGCGCCGTCGCGTCAGTAGGCCACGGGCTGCCAACTCCTGCAAGGCGCGCCGGGCGGTGGGGCGGGCGACGTCCAGGCGGCTAGCCATGGACACCTCGTCCTCGATCATGGCCCCCGCGGGTAGCGTCCCGGACAGGATCGCTGCCTCGATGGGTTTGGCGATCTGCTGATATAGAGGAACCTGTGAGTCACGGTCCAGGGCGATTTCTGGTTCGTATGTTGGTTCCATCGGCGGTCCTCGGGGCGGATCATGCCTGCTTTGGCATGACATTTATGGTTAGTTGCTAGCGATCATACAAGCGTCCGTTGCGCCTGTAATGTAAGTACATAGCTTGACTGCGGGGGTGAGAAAAGGCAAACTGAACTCAACCCCTGCCCCAAGGAGTCATCGCCGTGGATGATCCGGTACCCGACGTCTGCACCATCGGCCGGTGCGGCGTGGACCTGTACCCACTGGAGCTGAACACCCACCTCGAAGAGGTCACCCGCTTCGGGAAGTTCCTGGGCGGCTCGTCCGCGAACGTCGCCGTCGCCGCCGCCCGCCTCGGGCACACCGTCATCGCGGTCACGGGCGTGGGCGACGACCCGTTCGGCCGGTTTATCCGCCGAGAACTGGAACGGCTGGGCGTTGACGCCAGCCATGTGGTGGTCAACCCGGAGTTCAACACCCCGGTCACGTTCTGTGAGGTCTTCCCACCTGACTCCTTCCCACTGTTTTTCTACCGCCAGCCCACCACCCCCGACCTTGAGATTGACGCCAGCGACCTGCCCGACGAGGTGGCCACGGCCCGCATTCTCTGGCTCACCGTCAGCGGGCTCTCCGTGGAGCCGTCGCGGGGCGCCCATATGGCGGCTCTGCGTCGGCGCCTCGGCGGCTTCACTGTCCTGGACCTGGACTACCGGCAGCGCTTCTGGCCCTCCGAGGGGGCCGCGACGGAGCAGATCGCGGGGGTGCTGGAACATGTGGACGTCGCAATCGGCAACCTGGAGGAGTGCCGGATCGCGGTAGGGGAGACCGATCCGGACGCGGCAGCCCTGGCGCTGCTGGAGCGCGGCGTCAAGATCGCCATCGTCAAGCAGGGCATGATGGGCACCCTCGCCCGCACTGCGACGGAACGCGTCTACGTCCCCGTCACCAACGTCAAGGTATGCAACGGCCTCGGCGCTGGGGACGCGTTCGGCGGGGCCGTATGCCATGGCCTGCTGCAGGGCTGGCCGCTGCCGGAGATCGTCGCGTTTTCGTCGGCGGCAGGCGCTATCGTCGCTTCCAGGTTGGAATGCTCAACGGCCATGCCCCGTAGCGATGAGGTGGAGCGCCTGATGGTGGCCAATCCCCACGTCAAACCCGTGATCAGCCGGACCCGATCCCACTAGGAGAAACGATGGACAACGAGACCCATGTGATCAAGGCGGGCAGCACCGCCCACGGACAGTTCGAGACCGACGTGAGCATTGAGCGGGCCGGTTGGGAGTGGAGCTCCATCCGGGTGCTGGCGCTGCCTGCGGGGGGTGAACAGCAGGTGACGTCCGGGGTTTCGGAACTGCTGGTGCTGCCCCTAGCGGGCGGCTGTACCGTCGAGGTTGACGGCCAGATCCACACCATCACCGGCCGCCCCGAGGTGTGGACTGCCATCACCGACTACCTCTACATCGGACGGGGCCAGACGTTCACCATCCGCAGCGACGCCGGCGGTCGGTTCGCGCTGCCCGCTGCGAAGGCCACCCGCGACCTCCCGGTGCGCTACTGCCCTGTTACGGAGGTCGTCACGACGCTGCGCGGCGCGGGTCCGTGCTCACGGCAGGTGAACAACTATGCGCTCGGTAACGAGGTGGAAACCTCCCACCTGTTGGCCTGCGAGGTCCTGACCCCCGGCGGGAACTGGTCCAGCTACCCGCCACACAAACACGACGAGCACAATGAGGTCGAACGCATCCTGGAGGAGATCTACTACTACGAGGTGCGTCCCGGGGGGAACGGCTCGGCGGGGATGGCGCTGCAGCGCATCTATCCGTCAGGCCATCAGATCGATGTGTGCGCTGAGGTCCACTCGCGTGACGTCGTCACCATGCCGCACGGCTATCACGGCCCCTCCGTCGCCGCCCCCGGCTACGACCTCTACTATCTCAATGTCATGGCCGGACCCGCCGAGGATTCCACCTGGCTGATGACCGACGACCCCGAATACACCTGGATCCGCGAGACCTGGGCTTCCCAGGACGTTGATCCCCGGCTTCCCATGACCCCCCTCAACCCTTAAGGAAAACCCGTGTCAACAGTGCGTCTCACCGTCGGGCAGGCGGTCATCCGCTTCCTCGTCAACCAGTACACCGAACGCGACGGCGTCGAGCAGCGACTCATCGCGGGTGCCTTCGGCATCTTCGGGCATGGCAACGTCGCCGGGATCGGGCAGGCCCTGCTGCAGAACGAAGTGGACCCGGAGCCGGACGGGGACCGGATGCGTTACATCATGCCCCGTAACGAGCAGGGTATGGTCCACGCGGCCGCCGCTTTCGCGAAGACGACGAACCGGCTCAGCACCTGGATGTGTACCTCCTCGATCGGCCCCGGGTCGCTGAACATGGTCACCGGCGCGGCCCTGGCAACGACCAACCGGCTGCCGGTGCTGCTGTTCCCCTCCGATCAGTTCGCCACCCGTTACCCCGATCCGGTGCTGCAGCAGGTGGAAGACCCGGTCTCCCCGATGACCGCCGCCACCGACTGCTTCCGCCCCGTTTCGAGGTTCTTTGACCGCATTGAGCGGCCCGAGCAGCTGATCCCGTCGCTGCTGGCGGGACTCCGAGTGTTGACCGACCCCGTGGACACCGGCGCGGTCACCATCGCCTTGCCGCAGGACGTGCAGGCCGAGTCCTACGACTTCCCCGTCGAGTTCTTCGCGCGCCGGGTCTGGCATGTGCGCCGCCCACCGGCTGAGCCCGCTGCCATCGCCCGCGCTGCCGAGATCATTCGCGGAGCCACCAAGCCCCTGGTGGTTTCGGGTGGTGGCGTGATCTATGCGGAGGCCTCCGAACAGCTGCGGGCCTTCGCCACCGCAACAGGTATTCCCGTCTCCGATACCCAGGCTGGTAAGGGCGCCATCAACCACGATCATCCGGCGGCCGTCGGCGGCGTCGGGTCGACGGGGTCGGCGTCGGCGAACGCCCTGGCCGACGAGGCGGACGTCGTGATCGGTATCGGCACCCGCTACTCGGACTTCACCACCGCGTCGCACACCCAGTTCAAGAACCCGGACGTGAAGTTCGTCAACATCAACGTGGCGGCCTTCGACGCGGCGAAACACAGCGCCGAGATGGTGGTTGGGGACGCCCGCGAGGCCCTGGAGGCGCTGACGGCGGCACTCGACGGCTACCGTGTCGCACCGGACTATGCCGAGCGGATCGCCCAGCTGAAGGCTGAGTGGGCGAGGGCCACCGATGAGTGCTACCACCGTGACCAGCAGCCCGAGCCGGCGCAAACCGAGGTGTTCGGGGCGCTCAACGAGCTCATGGGTCCCACGGATGTCGTCATCAACGCCGCCGGCTCCATGCCCGGCGACCTGCAGTGCCTGTGGCAGGCCGCGACCCCGGAGCAGTACCACGTCGAATATGCCTTCTCCTGCATGGGCTACGAGATCCCGGCGGCGATGGGCGTGAAACTGGCCCGGCCCGATGCCGAGGTGGTGTCCATCGTCGGTGACGGCACATACCAGATGCTGCCGATGGAGCTGGCCACCATCGTCCAGGAGCGGCTGAAGGTGATCTTCGTGCTGCTGCAGAACTACGGCTTCGCGTCGATTGGCTCGTTGTCGGAGTCCCACGGGTCGCAGCGTTTCGGTACCCGATACCGCACCGGCGACACCCCCCATAACGCCGACGGCGACCTGCTGCCTGTCGACATCGCCACCAACGCTGAATCGTGGGGGATCAAGGTGCTGCGCGTCCACGGCATGGCGGAGTTCCGCAAGGCCTACGCGGAGGCGGTGGCCTTCGACGGTCCCGTGATGATCCACATCGAAACCAACCTGTACGGTCCAAACCCGCCTGGCTCCAGCTGGTGGGATGTGCCGATCTCGGAGGTCTCCCGTCTGGAATCCACGCAACAGGCCCGTACCTGGTACGAGGGCAAGAAAGCTGACCAGCGCCACTACCTGCGCTGAGCCCGCTCGCCACGGTGGGGCCGTTCCCGACAGGGCGGCCCCACCGTCCGATTGGGGACGGTGTAGCCCGCGTTGACACGGACAGTGCCGGGGTAACGGGCTCCAGCCCCACAAGGGCCAGCTACGTCCGCTTCAAATACCCGCCGTCTAGCGAGTTTGGCCGATGAACTTTGGCCTCAACCGGGCACGTAGGATGGGTTCATGAGTTCGACCATGTCCGAAGTACTCGAAGCGGCTCGTGCCTTGCCGCGAGAGGAATGCGCTGAGGTTGCGGAAGCACTGCTTGCCACGCTGGACATTCCTGATAACTCGCAACAAGCGCGGCACGCCGCCCTCCGTGATGCAGTAGATAAGGGCATCGCCAGCCTCGATGCCGGGAGGAGTACACTTCTATCCGTCAGCGATCTTAAGCGTTACCTCAACGAACTCGGGCAACAGGCTACCGAGAGGGCGCAAGAAAAGAACTCGTGAGCTATCAAATTGAGCTTGCTGATGAGGCAAGGCAGGACGTTCTGGCCATTCTTGAATGGTCGGTCGCTCGCTTCGGGGAGTCGGTCAGGGAGGGCTACGAAGCCCTCATCCAGGCAGCGTTTGAACGCATTGCCGACAGTCCCGACACGGCCGGGTCCCACGAACGCGATGATCTACGGAGCGATGTGCGGTCCCTCCACTTGCGGACTTGTCGCTCTGACGTTCTCCGGACAGTGAGACGAATTACCAACCCTCGTCAGTTCGTCATTTATCGCCAAGTGGGTGAGACAGTCCAAGTGGTTCGCCTGCTTCACGACGCCATGGACCTTCCGAATCAGCGAATTCCCCAGTAGCGTCGGTGAGACCATCGGCCTGTCCTAGATCACCCCACCAGCGGCACATGGTTGGCCATATCCACGAGGTGCCCCTAGCCATCCATGAAAAGCGTAGGGGCATGCGGGTCAGCCGCTGTGTCTGGTCGTGTTGACGATGATATGCGCGACTTCAGCGAGCCCGCCATAGAACTCCTCTTCGAGCCCGGCTCCGGTGAGCATGGCGAACATCACCGGGCTTCCATCGTGGGTTTCGAGAGAAGAGCACCTCGCACGTCAAGGCAATCCCCGCGATCAGTGGGGTACGGCGTACTATGACGGGGCGGCCCCACCGTCCGATTGGAGGCGGTGTCGCCCGCGTTGACACGGACAGCGCCGGTATATCGGCCTTCCACCCTGTGGATCCCGTCTCGGCATGAACCGGTCGGGGGAACAATGGTCGTTATGAAAAAGGTGAACCTAAGTGGCGTGCCCGAGACCATGCTCATAGCTCTCCAGGCGCGCGCCCAGTATTCGCGTTCCCACCCCCATGTGCTCGCCGATCCCCAGGCTGTTGAGATGGTCGCGCGGCTCGACTACGACTTCTCCGTCGCGCAGTCGGATGCGATGGCCTCCTCGGGCGTGGCGGCCCGGACCCTGCTGTTCGACGATCTCGTCCGCGACTTCCTCGCTCGACACCCGGGTAGCACCGTCGTCAACCTAGCGTGTGGGCTGGATACTCGTTTCCATCGAGTCGATGATGGGCAGGTCCGCTGGTACAACCTGGACCTGCCAGAGGTCATCGCGTTGCGTGATCAGCTGGTGGACCCGGTGGATCGGGTCTATAACGTAGCCGCTTCAGCCCTGGACCCGGCCTGGCCGGAGCAGGTGGAGGTTACGGGTGAGGTGCTCGTGGTGGTGGAGGGCTTGACTATGTACTTCACCGCTGACGAGGTGCGGGCCATGATGGGCATCATCCACGACGCTTTCACCGGAGCCACCACGTTCGTGGAGGTCATGGCCCCGTTGTTTCGGCGGTTTGGTCGAGAACGCTCGGT
>JAUNKK010000086.1:4519-11550 GCA_030532825.1 Propionibacteriaceae bacterium | reverse complement strand
ACCCTTCCCGCAGGACCCCAAGAACCCCGCCAACCCAGGTCTCCACAAACCGAGGGTAACCCCAGTGTCTTGGAATGTGCTCAGTGTGGAGCGGGTGGTTGAATTGGTGCAGTACTGGATCAACCAAGACTGGCCGTTGACCCCGGACAAGGTGCCGAGAGTGATGGCGGCGCTAGGTTGGGGGAAGGCTGAGGATGGTCTTTATGAGGCTGACTTGCCTCTAAACATGCCCTGTTTGATGGAAACAGGTGATGATCCAGTGCATGGTTTGAATTCGGTGTCGTGGAATGTGACGGATGTTGTGCTGGAGGGTTCGGTTGAACGTGATGGGTTTATGAATGACGCATATACCGGGTATGTGAAGGCGTTGGGGGATTTGTGGGGTAAACCGAGGCGGTTGCGACGGAAGGAATTTGTTGCGTCGCACTGGGATGTTTCGAATGGTTGCAGGGTGAAGGTGATGAATGACCATTTGTCAGTGGGTGTGTATATTAATTCCCCGAGTTATGCTCAGGTCTTGCGTAACTTGGAGCGGCGCTGACGTTGAGGGTCGGTTTCACTCTTTGAGGGGAGGTTACGGTGTCCTGGGCTGCGCTTAGTGTTGAGCGGGTGGTGGAGTTGGTGCGGTATTGGGTCAACCAGGATTGGCCATTGACGCAGGATAAGGTGTCGGCTGCGATGGCAGGTATCGGTTGGAAAAGAGCGAGGGACGGTGACTGGCAAGCTTCAACGGATCCGTTGTATCGACAGCTTTTGTTCGTTGGGGTGAGTCGTAATGATGAGTTTGGCATTGATGATCTGTCGTGGAATTTGACGGATGTCGTGTTGGAGGAGTCGCTGGAGCGTGAGGTTTTCTTGAATGATGCTTATGTGGGTTTTGTGAAGGCTTTGGCTGGGGTTTTGGGTAAGCCGAAGAGGATGCGGTCTAAGTTGGCGGTTACTGCGCGGTGGGATGTTTCGAATGGTTGTCGGGTTGAGGTGATGAATGATGGTTCTTCTGTGACTGTCTATATCGAGTCGCCGAGTTATACTCAGGTGTTGCGTAATTCGGAGCGGCGTTGACGTTGAGGGTCGGTTTCACCTTTTGAGGGGAGGTTATGGTGTCTTGGGATGCGCTCAGTGTTGAGCGGGTGATTGAGCTAGTGCAGTATTGGGTTAACCAGGATTGGCCGTTGATGCAGGATAAGGTGTCGGCTGCGATGGCTGGTGTCGGCTGGGTGATGGGTGAGGATGGTCGGTGGCAGGCTGATTCGGTTCCGCTGGCTCGGCAGAATTTGTCGGCTGTTGCTGGGTATGAGGAGAAGGGGTTGGATCATATTTCCTGGAATGTGACGGATGTTGTTTTAGGCGATTCACCAGAGCGAACCACTTTCATGAATAATGCGTTCGCCGTTTTTACGAAGAAGTTATCTATGCTTTATGGCAAAGCGAAAAGAAAGCGGCAACCGGATTTCGTGTCGGCCCAGTGGGATACGTTTAACGGTTGTCGTCTGAAGATGGTTAATCGCTATTCTGCAGTTGGGATAGATCTCTATTCCTCGAACTATTCCCAGATACTGCGAAACTCGGATCGCCGATGAATACGTCCATCGATCGTCTACGAGTAGGATTGAGGTTCCGATGTCATGGAGAAAGCTAGCCACTGAGCGGGTGGTGGAGTTGGTGCAGTATTGGATCAATCAGGATTGGCCCTTGACTCCTGAAAAGGTTCCCGCCGCGATGGCTGGCATCGGTTGGGGGATGGGCGAGAATGGAGATTGGGAACCGTTAACGGATCCCTTGTATCGGCAGGTTCTGTTTGCCGTGGGTGGGCGCTATGAAGAGCTTGGTCTTGATGATCTGTCATGGAATTTGACGGATGTGGTATTAGAGGAGTCCTTGGGACGAGATGCTTTTATGAATGATGCTTATGCGGGGTTTGTGAAGGCCTTGACAGGGGTCTTGGGTAAACCGAAGCGGATTCGTTCGAAGACTTCTGTGAAGAGCCGTTGGGATGTGGAGAATGGGTGTCGGATTGAGGTGATTAATCGACATACCGCAGTTGGGGTGTATGTGATGTCGCCCATTTATGTGCAGGTGTTGCGTAATTCAGAGCGGCGTTGAGATCTATCGGCGTTGTGCTTCGACCGTCGGTATCGGAGGGAGGCGCCGGTGTGGTGAGATGCGACCAATTTTGAGTGGATGGTTGGATTCGTTCAACAGTACCTGGGTAAGGATGGGTCGTTGACTTCCGCTAAGCTACTGGCGGGCGGCTCCCGTCGGAGAGTGGGACCGAGGTCAGGTACGTATTTCTGTGCGATAACTCCAATGAGAGGGTGGTTACCGCACCCTTAGAACTATGCCGGATCTGCCTCAACCTATCCGAACCCCACGAGACAAGAGAGAGGAACGAACCATGACTTGGAGGGCAGTGTCGCCAGAGCAGGCTATACGGTGGATTCAATACTGGATCGACCAGAATTGGCCGTTGACTCCTGAAAAGGTATCCGCCGCGATGGCCGGCATTGGTTGGGCAAGGGGAGACGATGGCCGTTGGCGCCTTGATATCCCACTGGAAAAGCAGCACCTCTCGGCGACTGGTAAGAGCTTGGAGCATGGACTAAACACTATTTCCTGGCACCTGACGGATGTTGAACTCGAAGAATCCGTTTCGCGAGATCTGTTTGTGAATGACTCGTATTCGGGGTATGTGAAAGCTGCCACGGAACTGTACGGAAAGGCGAGAAACATTAGAACGAAGAAGGCGAAGACGGCAAGATGGGACCTGCCGAATGGCTGCCGCCTTGAGTTGGATAATTCACGCTCTTTTGTGGGAGTGTATATTTACTCACCGAATTATGCACAGGTGTTGCGTAAATCGGAGCGGCGTTGAAGCTGAAGGTTAGTGGCTAGGTTTAGCTTACTGAAGGGAGGTCGTGGTGTCCTGGAAAGCGCTTAGTGTTGAGCGGGTGGTGGAGTTGGTGCAGTACTGGATCAACCAGGATTGGCCATTGACCCCGGAGAAGGTGCCGGGAGTGATGGCGGCACTAGGTTGGGAGAAAGCTGAGGATGGTCTTTATGAGGCTGACTTGCCTTTGAACATGCCCTGTTTGATGGAAACAGGTGATGATCCGGTGCATGGTTTGAATTCGGTGTCGTGGAATGTGACGGATGTTGTGTTGCAGGATTTGGTTGAGCGTAACGCGTTTATGAACGATGCCTATGCCGGGTATGTGAAGGCGTTTGGAAAGTTGTGGGGTAAACCGAAGCGGTTGCGGCGGAAGGAGTTTGTTGCGTCGCAGTGGGATGTTCCGGATGGGTGCAGGGTGAAGATGATGAATGATCATTCCTCGGTGAGTGTGTACATTAATTCCCCGAGTTACGCGCAGGTGTTGCGAAATTTAGAGCGGCGATAGCCTTGATGGGGAGTTTAGAGCACTTGAGGCAGCTTATGGTGGTCGGCGGCGTCGCAACAGTACGAAAGGCGTGAGGAAGATGGGTTGCGACTATTGTTGACTTCGTATCGACGCGGACGGCGCTGGGGGCTGCGTCCTCTTGTTGGGGGGCGTCGGACCAGCGCGAGCCGGGTAAAGTTGGGCACGTATCGGTCCGTGCAGTGGAGGATGTTGATGGCAAAACCAAATGTGACGACATGGGAAGAATTCAACGATCGGCTGTTCCGCGTGCTGCTGACGATAGAGGATCGGGTGTACCTGATTATCTCTGCGCGCGGCGACCTGTGGCGCTACGTGCAGTTCGCCGCCGACGCCGACAGCCTGACCGGCGAGTCAGTCGGCAACAGCATTCTTAAGGACGCCTATAAGCTGGACGAGGCCGCGCAGGCGAGGATGCGGGAACTGGGTTGGAAGGACCCGGAAGGCCCGTCGCAGCCGAACTGGTCTCGTCTCCTTGAGCTTCCTGCCACGAGCAACGAAGTTCGGGCCGTCAGCGACGCCTCGATCTACGCGCTACGCGATGCCCTCAAGATCCCGAGCCCAGCCGACCTGGAATACAAGGCCTGGCGCGAACGCGAACGACCCGTGCCCGGGGCCGTGTATGAAGAAGAGGAGCTTGAGGAACTCGATCCGGGCGAGAACCCGCTCGAACTTGACCTTGGGATTGAAATGAACCCCTAGCGGCAGCCAATGGCTCCGTGGGGCTTGAGCCCTGGCTCTCGGCGACGGGGCCAGGGCTCCTTCAACTGGCGGCCCCGCGAACCCCGTGCCTGCCCCGCGCGACGGCCGCTGCCCCCACCGGAAGGCACGGGGCTAGCATGACCCTCATGCGCCATTTCACCGTTGAACTGAACCAGGAGCGTGCGGTCACGCTAGAAGCCATCCTGTTCGACGCGCCCTCGCCCGACGAGCAGCCCACCTCACTCGAACACCCTCGCCCCGCCGTCATCATTGCGCCCGGCGGCGGCTACATGATGCTGTCCCAACGTGAGGCGGACCCGGTAGTCGCCGCCTTCCTGAGGCGTGGCTTCAACACCCTGGTGCTGCGCTATTCCCTGCGGGAACATGCGGCCTACCCCCACCCAGCCATCGACGCCGCCCAGGCCGTGCGCTGGGTTCGGGCACACGCCCATGAACTCGGCATCGACCCCGCCCAGGTGACGTTGCTGGGCTTCTCGGCCGGTGGACACGTCACCGCGCTGCTCGGCACCCACTGGCATCGCGACGACCTGCTGGCCGCGGAGCGTGCCGAATATGAGACCGCCGGCCGCCTAGAGCTGTTGGACTTCAGTTCCCGGCCCGACTACCTGGTCACCAGCTACGGCGCCTTCAGCGTCGAATGGGCCGACGGCGACGACGCCATCCACCGCACGGCCGCCGCCGTCGACTGCATCGCCGCCGTCACCGATAAGACCCCGCCCGCGTTTGTCTGGACGACGGGGGAGGACGAGGTGGTGCCGCCGTCGCAGTCCCTACGATTCGTCACCGCACTGGCCCAGGCCGGTGTCCCGTTCGAATATCACCACTTCCAGCGCGGCGCCCACGGTCTGTCGACGGCCGACGAACTGAGCAGCGCCGATCGCGAGTCGCTGCCCGAGAACGTGGCGGCCTGGGTGGATCTGGCCGCCAACTGGCTGCGGGCGAACGGGGCAGCATGACTAGCCCCTGGCATGATCTCGAAGCCTACGCGGCCCTGCCCCGGCTCGGTGGGCTGATCCTGTCCCCGCAAGGCCGACTGGCGGTGTCGGTGACGACGCCCAACGCTGACGGCACCGGTTACGTATCCGCCTGGTGGGAGGTGGATGCGGCAGGAGAACGCCCCGCCCGCCGCCTCACCCGCGCCGCCGAAGGCGAGACCTTCGGGACGTTCAACGCATCGGGCGATCTGCTGTTCGGCTCAAAGCGCCCCCTGCCCGCCGAGGGCGAAGCCAAAACTGGTCAAGACGACGGCGCCGTGTGGCTGCTGCCCGCCGACGGCGGCGAGGCCTACCCGGTGGCCCGTCGCTCCGGCGGTTTTACTGGCGTCGTGGCGGCTGCCGAGGCGGAGATCGTCGTCGCGCTAACGCCAACCCACCTGGGCGCGGCCGACGATGAAGCCGACGCAGCCAAACGCGCAGCCCGCCGCGAGAAGAAGATCTCCGCCATCCTGCACGATGCCTACCCGGTACGCTCCTGGGACCACGACCTCGGCCCAGTGGCGGACCGGCTAGCCATCCTCGACCTAGACGGGGAAGTCCGCCCCCTCACCGGCGACATCGGCCGCGCCCTGGACGGCGCCCATCCGGCCCTGACCGCCGATGGCCGCACGCTCATCACCGCCTGGAGCTCGGCTCGCGGACGCCACGAGGTGGCGGACTCCGTGGCGACCATCGACACCGCGACGGGAGAGCGGCGCATCGTCGCCGAGCATCACGCTGACGAGTTCACCGAACCCGTGATCTCCCGCGACGGCCGACTCATCGCCTGCGTGCGCGGCACCCCGGGCAGCCCCGACAAAACCCCGAGGGCGCAGCTGTGGTTGATTGACGGCGATGCTGGACGCCCACTTGCCCCGGACTGGGACCGCCGCGGCCTCCCCGTCGCCTTCAGCCCAGACAACGCAACGCTCTATGTCACCGCGGACGAGGACGGCGACTCCCCGCTCTTCGCCGTCGACATCGCATCCGGTGCGGTGCGGCGACTCACCGACGCGGGTGCGTTTACCTCCGCGCAACTGTCGGCAGATGGCACGACCCTCTTCGCCCTGCGGTCGTCCTACCTGGACCCGGGCAGCGTCGTCGCCATCGACACCGCGACGGGGCACACCCGCACGCTGCCCTCCCCAGCCGAATACCCGGAGCTACCGGGACGGCTGGAGCGGGTTGAGACCATCGCAGCCGACGGCACCCGCGTCCCCGGCTACCTCGCGCTACCCGACGGGAACGGCCCGGCGCCCCTGGCGCTGTGGATCCACGGTGGCCCCGTGCACTCCTGGAGTGCCTGGTCCTGGCGTTGGTGTCCGTGGTTGCTGGTGAGTCGCGGCTGGGCCGTGCTGCTGCCCGACCCGGCCTTGTCGACGGGGTACGGGCAGGCCTACATCCAGCGCGGTTGGGGACGATGGGGCGATGCGCCCTACACCGACCTGATGGCCCTCACCGACGCGGTGGTGGCACGCCCCGATATCGACCAAGACCGCACCGTCGCCATGGGCGGGTCTTTTGGCGGGTACATGGCCAACTGGATCGCAGGCCACACCGAGCGGTTCCGCGCCATCGTCACGCATGCCAGTTTGTGGAACCTTGAGTCCTTCGGGGCCACCACAGACGCCGCCTGGTTCTGGGCGCGGGAGATGGCTCCGGAGATGCAACGGCTCCATTCCCCGCATCGCTATGCCGACAACATCACTACACCCATGCTGGTGATCCACGGCGACAAGGACTACCGGGTACCGATCGGCGAGGGGCTGGCCCTATGGTGGGCACTGACCTCCACGTGGCAGGGCACGCCGGAGGATTTCCCACACAAGTTCCTATACTTCCCGGACGAGAACCACTGGGTCCTGACGCCCCAGCACGCCCAGATCTGGTATCAGACGGTGATCGCTTTCATCGAGGCGGG
>JAUNKK010000086.1:0-4419 GCA_030532825.1 Propionibacteriaceae bacterium | reverse complement strand
GCGTTCTCCTCGTTCACGGCCAGGGCATACAGGTTCACCCAGTCCATGGCGCTGAACGTCTGCGTGATGAGATTCGGTACGGCATCGCGGGAATTGAGGTGCCGAAAGAGTTCGGGTGCGCGACGGGGCACCCGAAGCCCGCCCGGCAGGATCCCCTCCTGCCGCAACCCACGCTCAATGCAGCCGCACATCACGGCCCACACCTGGCGCAACCCGTCGCGTAACTCGTCTGCTGACCGCCAGGCCAGTTCGTTGCGAGCCACCACTTGCGCGATGCTGAGACCCTCCTGGTCGCAGATGGCCAGCAACTCGGCCGCGGTGCCAAACGGAAACTCGACGGCAGCGGCCTCGACGCCGCGTTGACCCGATTCCGCCTGCGCCTGGTCGATGATGAACCCCCCACCGATCGAATAATAGGTGTTCTCGTGCACCTCAGTCCCCGAGACATCGGTGGCGGTGATGGTCATCGCATTGGGGTGGAGGGGCTTCGACTGAAGGTTGAAGGTCAGGTCATCCGCCCAGGTGAACGGAACCTCCTGCCTGCCATTAAGGCGGAGCCGTCCCGTCGCCGTCACCTGGTCCAAGGCGTTGCTGTACTCGTCGGGGTCGCAGTCCTCAGGGGAGTAGCCCAGCAGCCCGCCGACAGCGGCCCGGTCGGTGCCGTGTCCGACCCCAGTGGCTGCCAGCGACCCGAACAGGTCCACCCGCACCTTCGCGGTGTCCCCGATCCGCTCGCCCAGCTCTGTGACGAAAGTACACCCAGCCCGCATCGGCCCCATGGTGTGCGACGAGGACGGCCCGATGCCAATCTTGAAGATCTCTAGGGCGCTGATCGTCATAAAGAAAGGGTAGTGGTGTCCCACGCCGGAGGCGGGGGACGCCCCCAGGAAACCGATCTGTTACAACACCTCTAGTAGCTCGGGCTTGGCGAGGGTGGCGACAGCGTCTCGTGCGGCCCGTGCATCGGCCGCTGCCAGCGCCTGCTCAGCCATCGCCTGGCATTGCGCCAAGGTGTGCAAGCTGAGGGCATAGCGCACGGTCGGTACCCGGGACGGCGACATGGACAGACTCGTCACACCCAGGCCGGTCAGCACCAAGGCCATGAGCGGATCGCCACCGGATTCGCCACACACCCCGACCGGCTTGCCGGTTTCTCGCCCGCCGGAACAGGCCGCCGCGACAAGATCCAGCACAGCCGGCTGGAACGGGTCCAGCAGATCGGACAGCTCACCCACGATCCGGTCCGCTGCCATCGCGTATTGGGCCAGGTCATTGGTGCCGAGGCTCGCGAAGTCACAGTGCTGCAGCACCTGCCCCGCTCGCAGGGCAGCCGCGGGCACCTCAATCATGGTGCCTGCGACGGCCAGCCCGGCGGCATGAGCCCGCTCCGCGAACCATTGCGCCTCCGCCACGGTGGCGACCATGGGGGCCATCACTTTCACGACCGCCCCCGTCGTGGCCTGCGCAGCCGCCAGCGCCTGGAGTTGTGCGTCAAGAAGATCCACTCGTTCCTGCATCAGACGCAAGCCACGCCGACCCAGCGCCGGATTGGGCTCCGGCCCAAGATCCGCGAAGGCCAAGGGCTTATCAGCGCCCGCATCCAGGGTCCGCACCGTCACGGGGCGACTGCCAAACGGCGCCAGCACGGCTGCATAGCTGGCGGCCTGCTCCGCCACAGACGGGGCTTCCTGCGCATCCAGGTAAACGAACTCCGTGCGGAACAGCCCAACCCCCTCGACATCCTGCGCCCCGGCGGCCTCCGCGTCAGCCGCGCCACCGATGTTGGCCAGCAACTGGACGGCGTGCCCGTCAGCGGTGCGGCCGGGCCCAGAGACGGTGTGCACCCGTTGCTTCCGCTCGCGGCGGGCCGTCAACTCCGCTACCAAGTCGTCGCTGGGATCGACGACGAGCCGACCCTGATCGGCATCAAGCGCTACCCGGGTCCCCGGCGCCAGGTTCAGCACCCCCGCGGCCGCCTCGACCATCGCTTGGGTGTCGCCCGCCAAGGCCGAGGCCCGGCGCTCAAGATCCTGGGCGACGGTTTCCAGGGCGGCCGTGATCTTCGCCAAATCCCCCTCGTGATCGGTTGAGGGAGGCTCATCAGGCAAAGGCTGCGGGGGAATCACCAAGACGACGGGTGCCACGACGCTGCCCCCGCTGACTCCAATGCCGTCGTAGGTCAGCACAACTCAGCCCTCCGCGTCGTGGTCGATCTGGAGGAAAGCAACTAGCCGGTTCAGGATCTCGTCGGCACCATCGGCGTCGGAGGCCAATTCGACCTCCTCGTTGTGCTTGACCCCCAGCGACATCACCGCCAAAAGCGATGCCGCGTTCACGGTCTTGCCGCCACCCACTTTGGTGATGGTCACGGAAATACCGGATTCGGACACCTCCTTGACAAATAGCGCGGCAGGCCGGGCATGCAGACCGACGGTGGAGGCGACGGAAACGGTGCGGGTGGTCATGATTAATCTCCTTTGAATACTGAAATGCTCAGGCGCTGAGCGGGATGGCGGGGTCGGGATTGTTGATGCAGGCCACGGAGCGGCCCGATACGTCGTTCGGCCCTGGCACGACGCTTCCAGGTAGGGATACGGCGGCTGCTCCCCAGGTCACCCCCTGAGACAGGGCCACCGCGGGGGGTGCGCCGTCATCAAGGGCCGCCAGGAGCCCAGCCAGCAGGCAGTCGCCAGCCCCAACCGAGGACAGTGGCCGCTCGACAGTGGCGCTGGCGAGCCACACGCCAGCGTCGCTGACCCACAGGGCCCCATCACCGCCGAGGCTCGCGACTACCACGCCAACCCCGTCGGCGATGAGACCGTGGGCGGCTTCGATGACATCACCGACGGTGCGCAGGGGCTGGCTAACTAGCTCCTCCAGTTCCTCCCGGTTGGGTTTGATGAGATGCGGGCTGCGGCTGACAGCAGCTGCGAGGGGAGCGCCGGAGGTGTCCACGACCACCCGACCCGGGACCGCAGCCACCACGCCCGCGAGCCATTCGGGGGTGGCCCCGGCTGGGAGGCTGCCGCACAGCACCACCCAGTCCGCATCGGCAGGCACGGTGTCGACCAGCGCGTCGAGCACTGCGGCGTCAAGATGTGGGCCGGGTTCGTTGATCTTCGTCGTTGTGCCGTCCGTATCGACGATGGCGATGTTGGTTCGGGTATCACCGACGCACGGCACTGCGACATAAGGGACGGCCGCGTCGTCGAGGAGGCGACGGTGGGACTGCCCGTCCGGGCCGCCCAGGGGAAGCACCGCCAGGGTCGCGTGCCCGTTGCGATGCAGAGCTCGGGACACATTGACGCCTTTGCCGCCCGGATCGATGCGGGTTGATGAGGCGCGGTTGACTTCGCCGGTGACGAGGCGGCCGGTGGCGACGGTGCGATCGATGCTGGGATTGGGGGTGAGGGTGACGATCATGCGCGTGCTACTTCCATTCCTGCGGCGGCGAGGGTGTCGGCCGTCTCCTCGTCTAGGGAGGAGTCGGTGATGAGCATCGAAATGTCTCGGATCGTGGCGAAGCGGTGGAAATGACTGTGCCCGGCTTTGGAGGCATCGGCTAGGATGATGGCCCGCCGCGACGCCGCCACGATAGCGCGCTTGACATCCGCCTCCACCGGATCGGGGGTGGGCATGCCCCAGTCCAGCGTGTAGCCATTTGTGCCGAGAAACGCGACATCGCACACTACGTTTCGCAGCGATTCCTGGGCCCATGTGCCGACGGCCGCGCCGGTCAGTTTCCGTAGCCGTCCGCCCATGAAGTGGACCTCCGCGTGCGGATGGTCGACGAGTATGGCCGCTATCGCCAGGGAGTTGGTGACGACGGTGACCCGGGCGTCATCGGGCCAGGCGCGCGCCAGTTCCAGGGTGGTGGTGCCGGAGTCCAGCAGCACTGTCCCTTCGGCGGGTAACTCCGCTAGTGCACGTTGCGCGATGCGGCGTTTCTCGGCCATGTTTCGTCCCCGTCGCTGCAAAATGCTGGGTTCGTGCTCGGTTTGGTACACGGGAAGGGCCCCGCCGTGGACGCGTCTGACCAGGCCCCGCCGCTCCAGGGAGGTTAGATCGCGTCGCACGGTCTCAGGAGTGATCCGCAGCCGCTCCGACAGGAACACAACGTCCACCCGGCCCTCACGGCGAGCCATGTCGACGATCGCGTCGTGGCGTTGTGGGGCGTAGAGGCTGCGTCCGGGTTCTTCGTCGGTCATTGGGGTCCTTCCCATCGGGATCATGGCTCGACGGTCACCTTGATGGCCTCGCCGCGCTCCATGATCCCGAAGGCGTCCATGACCTCGCTGAGCGGGATATGCCGCGTGATGAGGTCCTTCACGGGCACCTCCCCGCTGGAGATGTAGGCCAAGGCGCGTCGGTTGTGTTCTGGGGCGGAGCCGTTGGCGCCGTGGATGTGCAACTGACGAT
>JAUNKK010000008.1:59467-61788 GCA_030532825.1 Propionibacteriaceae bacterium | reverse complement strand
GGCCAACGAGGTCTTCAAAGCTCAAGTCCAGAAGCTGAAATCCTGAATCAAGCTCGTGCTGTTCCTCGTCTCGGCGGGCTCCAAACGCGCTACCCTGGCGGCCTCTGGGGGTTAATTTCAATATAGCTCCCATAAAACCAAACCTGATAGCCGAGAGAGGTGAAGGGTTTTCGCTAGGCTCTGGCCTGAATCCTCAAGAATCGCTGGAGGGTTATTCAGAGGGAGGGGCGTTCGGGAGCCGCCGCTCAAGCGGCATCCCGCCTTGTCAGGGGCCAGTCAGGGGCGTCCCTGAAGAAGCCTCTGCCTTCGGCTCCCCGCCCGCGCAGGCCGAGCCGGTTCCAGGCGTTGATGTAAGGAGTCAAGCCGCTCCCCGGCCTTCCTTTGGGGAGTTCAAGTGCCGAAAGGCCATCCCCGAGGGGTGCGGCCATCTAGCAAAACCACTGGTCAAACGGCGATCGTGGGACGCTGCGGATGTGTCTCCCATCGGAGGCTGGGCTCGTGGCGCCTGAGTCATCCGCATCGTCAGCTGTTGCCCGAATGCCATCGAACCTCACCTGGCCCGGCCTCGCCGCCCATCTAGTGAAACCCGGAGGAGTGTCAGCCGTATGGCCAGCTATCCCCTTGGTAAGCGTGCTCGTCACGCCAGGGTGCACCAGCTCGGGGGACCTCTCAGTGCCTCAGTTCACCGACTGGACGTTTGTTGGTGAGAGCGATATCTTGCACTCAGAATACTGTCTTTTCAGTCTCGGGGGTACTGTGAGTAAATCCAAACTTCTATCTGTGGGTAGGGGTGCGCTGTTGTCGCTCCTGGCTGCCCTGGTTGGTCTTGCCGCCAGCCTACAGCTCATGCCCGCTCACGCAGCGGTGCTACAGGCCATCAATGCTGATTCCATCAAGCTGACCAATGGGTCCCGCGAGGGCCAAAACCTTGAGGTCAACGACGATGCCAAGATCGAGGCCGAGTGGTCCATCCCGGACCAGAGCGGCCGTGAAGGGGACACCTTTTCCTTGGGGCTGCCTGAGGTGCTGCAGGGCAGGGTGGGCAACTTCAACCTGACCCCCGATGGAGCAGACTCCCCCGTCTACGGCACCTGCGAGGTGCAGCAGAAGCAGGTTCTGTGCACCCTGAGTGCCGAGGTCGTCGGCAAGAGCAACGTCGGTGGCAAGCTGTGGGTCGCCGCCCAGGTCAAGGGCGAGCACAACAGCAGCACCCTGACCTTCAACGTGAACGGCACCACCCCCAAGGATGTGCCGCTTCCCAACAACGCCCCGAACATCGGGTACAACCCCTACACCCCGGATGAGGTGCGGAAGTTTGGTTACTTCACCGGCGAGAAGGAACTCACCTGGCGCGTCGTCGTCCCAGGCACCGTGCTCGCGGGCCAGAACAAGCTCAGCATCCACGATCCCTACGCCAACCCCGGCGCGAACTTCACCGTGAAGACCGCGAGCTTCTACAAGACCCCGAAGACTCCGAAGTGTTGGAACGATGCCTTCGCCGAGGGCTGCATGACCGAACTATGGTCGAAGGGCGGTCAGGCAACTCCCGGGACCACCGTCAACTACGACGACGACATCGACAAGATCGTCGCCGATGTGGACGGCCCGTTCGAGGAGAACAGCATCTACACCCTTCACCTGGTCCTGACGGTCGATGGCGATGTGCCGCCCGGTAGCGAGTACGTCAACAACGCCACCGTCAACGGTGCCGTGGTTTCCGAGACCGCCACGAAGGAAGCCTCGGGCGGCGGCACCGGTCAGGGCGACGCTGTTGGTCACATCCAGTTGGTGAAGAAACTCCACGGCCCCAACACCGTGCCCGCCGACACCGTCTTCCCCGTGCAGTTCTCCTTCCAGCGCGCTGGCCAGGAGGTCACCGGCACCCTGGAGTTGAAGGCCGACGGCACCCCCGTCGTGCTGCGCAACGTCGTCAACGGCACCGTGGTGACCTTCACCGAGCAGCTGCCCGCCGTCGCTGGCCACATCTTCGGCGATCCGGAGTTCTCCGGCGGGGGCGTCACGGACGGCGGTGCGGGCTCGGCCAGCGCCACCGTCACCGCCCAGGGCGCCAAGAAGCTGGAGCTGACCCTGACCAACCCGGTGGAGAACCCTCCGGCGGTTGAGAAGATCGTCCCGGTCTCCCCGACGCTGACCCCTGGCACGTGCACCCCCGGTTCCACGACCCCGAGCGAGGCGACCGCCACCCCGGCCATCACGCCCGGCATCACCTACTCGGAGCTGAAACTGACCCCGCGTCCGGGCGCCCGCATCGTCGATGTGACCCTCAAGGCCACCGCTGAGGCCGGCAAGGCCATCGACGC
>JAUNKK010000008.1:0-59367 GCA_030532825.1 Propionibacteriaceae bacterium | reverse complement strand
GCATCGTCGATGTGACCCTCAAGGCCACCGCTGAGGCCGGCAAGGCCATCGACGCGGCACAGCTGCCCCAAGGCTGGGTGATGAACCCCGACGGCACCGCCACCTTCAGCGCTCAGGTGGAGCAGCCGAAGTGTGACAAGCCCGTCGCTCCGGTCTCCCCGACCCTGACCCCCGGTGCCTGTGAGCCGGGTGCCACCGAGGCGACCCGTCCGACGGTCACCGCCGCCGACACCGAGGGCATCACCTATACCTCCCCGGCCGTGAATCAGGTGGGGGACACCACCGTGTACGAGATCATCATGACCGCCAGGCCTGCGGTCGGCTACGTCATTGACAAGGACAATCTGCCCGAGGGCTGGGCGATGAACGCCGACGGCGTTAGCGCCAACTTCACCGGCACGGTCACCAACCCGGTCTGTGCCAAGCCTGTCGTTCCGGTTTCCCCGACCGTGACCCCGGGGGTGTGTGTTGCTGGTTCTGCCACTGCGACGGATCCCACCGTCGTGGTCCCGGAGACCGAGGGCATCACTTACGGCGCGCCGGAGATCACCGTCGAGGGCGCCACTGCCACCATCAAGGTGACCGCTACCCGCAAGGACGGCTTCATCATCAATGGCGACAACCTCCCCGACGGCTGGGTCCTGGATCCCGCCACCGGGGTGGCGACCTTCACCACTACGGTGGAGCAGCCGAAGTGTGACAAGCCTGTCGTTCCGGTCGATCCGACGGTTGCGGTGGGAACCTGTGAGCCCGGCGCAGTCGAACCGACTGACCCGACGATCACCGCCGCCGACACCGAGGGCATCGACTACGCGACCTCCTGGGCCGTTGACGATGACGAGGTGGTCTTCTCCGCCACCGCTACCGCCAAGGTCGGCTATGTCATCGACAAGGACAACCTGACCGCAGGCTGGACCTGGAACAACGACAAGGGTGTTGCCGAGTACGCCAAGCGTGTCACCAACCCGGTCTGTGCCAAGCCTGTCGTTCCGGTTTCCCCGACCGTGACCCCGGGGGTGTGTGTTGCTGGTTCTGCCACTGCGACGGATCCCACCGTCGTGGTCCCGGAGACCGAGGGCATCACTTACGGCGCGCCGGAGATCACCGTCGAGGGCGCCACTGCCACCATCAAGGTGACCGCTACCCGCAAGGACGGCTTCATCATCGACGGCGGCAACCTGCCCCAGGGATGGGTCTACAACAACGACGGCACCGCCACCTTCACTACTACGGTGGAGCAGCCGAAATGCGAGGCTCCGGCCCCGCCGACTCCCTCGACCCCAGCCGATCCGGTGAACCCGGTCGATCCGAAGGTCACCCCGGGTGTGTGCAAGCCGGGGTCGTCGGTCCCGACCCCGCCGGTTGTGGAACTGCCGACGGCTCCGGGCCTGGTGTACGGCACTCCGTCGATGAGCGTCCACGGCGGTAAGGTGAAGATCACCGTCGTCGTGACGCCTGAGGCGGGCAAGAAGATCGGTGACCTGGGCAAGGGCTGGACTCTGAACCAGGACGGCACCGCCACCTTCACCTACATGGTTTCCAACCCTATCTGCGTGAAGCCCGGCATGCCGAAGACCGGCATCTGACGGGTCAGTTGTCAGGTAGCTGAAGCCTGACAACCCTCCTGCCCGATCACCACCCTGACCTGCTCCCCGGAAGTTGGATTGAGAAATCAGTTCCTTCTTCCGGGGAGTTTTCATGGGCCCACATAACTACTTGTCTAGGGCACAGCGGTTGACCGCCGTAGAGTTATTCGAGGCTGGCTGCGGTGCCAAGATGAAGCGGCAAAATCGGCCAAGGTAATGGCTATCGTTTCCCTCAAGGCGGAACACCGAGGGTTATTCACGCGCGGCCAACCAAGCGGCAGCCCACCTTGTCAGGGGCCAGTCAGCGGCGTCCCTGAATAAGCCTCACCGGCTCGCGGATCTCTCACCGCAGCCGGGGCCGGTGTGGAATCCCGCGCCTATGTCACTTCATCGGGGTTGCCGGGGCAAGCAGCGGCTGTTTCAAGTAGCGGGTCTGTATTGCGCGGTGGACTTGCTGAAGATCAAGGCCGGGGAGGACAACTAACTCGCGGCGTCCCTCGTCCCTCGCCGTTTCAGCATCCAGCCTATCCCGAATAGCACCAGCGTCAACAGGAATGTGGTGATGAGCTGGAAGGCCACCTCGGGGACGGTGAAGCCCAGGACGACGATCCCGAGCAGCGCCGTCAGCGTGGCCCAGGACAGGTATGGGAAAGCCCACATCTTCAGCGGCAGGGCGATGCCATCGCGTTCCGCACGGCGGCGCAGGACCAGGTGGGCCAGGATCGTCATAATCCAGGTGACGATCAGCGTCGAGCCCACGATGTTCAACAAGGTGTCCAGCACGACCTCGCCGTAGAAATAGTTGAGCGCGACGGCGGCAAAGCCGAACGCGGACGTCGCCAGGACGCTGTTCACCGGAACGCCACGCCCGTTGGTGCGGCTCAGGGCCGCCGGCGCCAATCCGCGCTCCGCCAGCGAGTAAACCATGCGGGAGGCCCCGTACAGGTTCGCGTTGAGGGCCGACAGCAGCGCGATGATGATGATCACCGCGATGGCGGCCGCGAGCGCCGGGAACCCGGCCGTGTTCAGCACCGCGACGAACGGCGCCTTCTTGATCTCGGGATCGTCCCACGGCAAGGCCAGCAGCATGATGGTGACGGCACCCATGTAGAACAGGAGAATGCGCCACAGGATAGTGCGGACGGCTTTGGCGACGGCGCGCTGCGGCTCGGCCGTCTCGGCTGCCGCGACGGCCATCAACTCAATGCCGCCGAACGCGAAGATCACCACCAGCAGCGCCCCCGCCAGCCCGCCAAGACCCTGGGGCAGGAATGAGGCACTGGTCAGGTTATACAGCCCGGGCGAAGTTCCCGAGGTGAAACCCAGGAGGAACGCGACCCCCAGGATCAGGAAGCCGACGACGAATCCCACCTTGATGAGCGCGAACCAAAACTCAAGTTCCCCGAAGCTACCGACATGCGCCAGATTGCTGGTCGTGAAAGCCACCATGGCAATCAGCGCAAACAGCCACGGCTGCACGGCCGGGAATATGCCGTTGAGGTACTCGGCGGCCGCCGTCGCCTCGGCCGCCACCACGAGCCCGTACTGCACCCACCATAGCCAGCCGAGCGCGAAGGCGGCTGGCTGCCCCAGCGCCTTCCCGACGTAATAGGAAAACGCACCGGGGTTTGGGTCGGCCGCCACCATTTCCGCCAGCATTCGCATCACCATCAGGATGACGGTTCCGGCAATGAGATAAGCCAGCAGCACCGACGGGCCAGCCGTCGCAATCCCCCTGCCGGAGCCGACGAATAATCCGGCCCCAATCGCCGAGCCGAGGCTCATCATCACGAGGTGGCGGGGGCGCATGCTGGCCTTCAGGCCCGTTGAGGCGGCGGACATGGACGTCACTATACGGGCATGCCGACGCCCCGGCGGTTCACCTCAGCCGGGCCAGGGATGATCTCCCCAGCCCGACCGAGTCTGGTGAACTCGCCGGGGCGTCGGTCAGGTGATGGAACCGCGTGGACCGAAGCGGTCCGGCCCACGCCGTCAACTAGCTGCGCGTGTAGTGCGCGACATAGTCGATCTCAATATCGGCGACCTCCGGGGTCAGCGGCCCCGGAACGCCCTCGTCGACGGTTTCGGTGTCGTTCTGCCACCCGTTGGGGTCCATCGCGCCCGTCTGGAAACCGATCCACATGCGCTTGTCGGTCACGCTCGGATGCTCAATGGTGTCCCAAGGCTGACCGTCGATGGTGAACGTGATGAGGTTCGGCTCGACGATCACACCGTAGGTGTGCCAGCCGCTCATGTCGTGGTGGTCAACGAACCGGTGTTCCTGCTTGTTGTCGGAATCCCAGTGATAAACCCCCATAATCTCTGGACCGTTGACGCGGCCTTCGGCGAAGTCAATCTCCGGCGGCCAGCTGCCGTCCTCCGGCCATAGCAAGAAGGCATAACCGATGCCCTTGGCCTGCGGGAACTTCGCGCGAACCTCCCAGCGGCCGTAAGACGCGGCAAAGACGTTGCCGGACCCAGCGCCGCCAGCGCTCCACTGGCCGTTCTCATACTGGGTGCGGATAACGAGGTTGCCGTTTTGGGTAAATGAGTTGCGCTGCGACATGACGCCCATGGCGCCATGGCCAACCGGCGGATCGCCCCAGCCGTAACGCTCCCACTGAGTCTCCTCAAGCGGCTGATCAAAGCCGTCGAAGAAATCTATCGTCCAACCGTCGATTTCGGCCTGCGACTGGTCGTGTCTAGCGGTGTCATCGCTGGACTGCTGCGACGACGATGTGGTCGGGGTCGAATCCGACGATGCGGGTGCGCTCGACTCGGACTCGGTTGACGTCGCCGTCGCCGAGGATTCCGCTGGTGCTTCAGCAGCATCGGACGCCCCCACGCCGATTGCTTCCGCTGAACTTGGCGCTTTCCCGACAGGACTTACATCGCTGCCCGGTTGGCGGCTAGCGTGCCGAGTCTGTTGGGGCGCTGTGCCCCCGTTGTTCGGCACTGCCCCCATCGTCTGAGGCGGGGCCAGGAAAGTCCCTGCCAGCACCGCTGAGGCTATCCCCAGCGATGCCAGGGGTAAGGTCATTCGACTCTTCATGAAGAGCTCCTCCCATCTGGTCACTACACTTGGCACCCTAACTCGTGAACCGGGCATACCCAACTTTCCGGAAGCCCAGCGCGGTTCGGAACCACCCGGTGCGTAGGGTTAGTGTCAGCCGCGATACGCTGCGGGCGCGGTGGGTCCGGGTTGTTATCGATGGGCCAAACGGAAGCGTGAGGGAGTGTCGAGAACATCTGATGAAGCCACACATTTCGGTCTGTATCCCCGTCTATCAAGGGGATTTAACGTTGTCTGCCACCTTGCGGTCCGTGCTTGCCAGCGAGTGTGACGACTTTGAAGTGGTGGTTCGGGACAACGGTTCGACGGACGGCACCCCGCAGGTCGTTAATCAGTTCGACGATCCGCGCATTCGCTATGTTCGTTCTGAAACGACGATCCCGCTGCAGGAGAACTGGCAAGCTGCTGTCGAGGAGGCCCGCGGCGACCTCATCAAGGTGGTGTGCGCGGACGATCTTATCCATCCTCGCTGCCTCGCGTCCCAGGCCGCCCTGCTGGAGGATCCCACCGTCGGCCTCGTCGCCTGCCGCCGCGATCTCATCGACGGGGACGGCAAGACCTTGACCCCTGGCGCTGGATTGCGCCATTTGGAGGGGCGGCACACCGCCGCGGACGTTGCGAAGGTCACGGTGCGCTACGGCATCAACCCCATCGGCGAGGCGGCATGCGTGATGTTTCGCCGTCGCGATTTCGACGCCATCGGCGGTTTCGACCACTCGACGATGTTCACCATGGATGTCGACGCCTGGCTGCGGTTGCTGGACTGCGGGGATCTGATCGGCCAGTCGGAGTCGTACGCGGCGTTCCGTATCTGGACGGAATCGCTGTCCAACAGCCACAACCGCACCCAGTTCGACGAACACATGCGCTTCCTGAAGAAGGTGGCGGCTGACCCCCGCTACGGCGTCCCCGCCATGACGCGACGCAGCGCTCCCGCCGTGGCTCGGCTTTCCTGGCAAGCCTGGGCGATGCGCCAGTGGCTGTGGCAGCGGCGGCGCTGATCGCGGCGCGCGCCAGCCGCCACAGCCTGGACACTCCCCAGGCTGCTTGAGCCTCAGGGGCGGGACTCCTACCTCAAAAGCAGGGTGCGCCCTGGCGTGGTCCCGCCAGTTCCCGTCTTGGGCAGCCCGGGCCGTGCCGGATCGGGCCTTCCGGGGTCAGTTGTGGTGGGACTTGGCGCACCCGTTGGGGCCAGGGTGGGCACGGGGTCGACCGGTGGCAGCGGGAAGGACCCGGAAGCCGACGGGTCAAAGCTGATACTAGGCGCGGGGCTGCTGGGAACCGGCGTGCTGCCCGTCGGTTCCGGCATGGGCTGCGTCGGCGTTGGAGCGGGACTGGGTGACGGCGAGTCAGTGGGTAGCGGCGACGCTGAATCGGTGGGCTCCGGTACCGGCGACACGCTGTCACTCGGGGAAGGCGATGGGCTGGGGTCAGCGCTGGGCGTTGGGGCCGGGCTGGGGCTAGGGGTTGGTGATGCGGACGGCGTGGGGCTGACGGAGGGTTCCGGAGTCGGGGTGGGGTCTGGCATGCGGCCTTCGCCGACGCCAGGTAGGTCTTCGGTCGGGATGCCGGGGGTGTCGTCGCATTCGTCGCCGATCCCGTCGCCGTCGTAGTCGCGCTGCCCGTGGTTATCGGCCTCGGGGCAATTGTCCTCGGCGTACGGCGTTGAATCCCCGTCGTTGGTGACCATCACCCAGGTCGAGACCTCGTCACTCTGCCCGGTGCTGTCGGTCACGCGGAGATTCACGACCCCAACCTTTTCAGTTTCCCAGGTGTGGGTCAGAATCGGCACCGTAGTTGTGGTGTCGTATCCGCCGTCGCCATCCAGGTCCCATTCGAATTTCACTAGCGGGCCCGACGGAGAAAATGAGCCGAACGCATCTAGCGTCAGTGGTTTCCCAATCTGGCGGGTCGGCGGCGATTCGAGCCATGCCGTTACCCGGTTTGGCTCGGCGGGGTTGGGTTCGTCTTGCGGGGATGTTTCCTGGCCTCGGGCGGTACGCGGCCGTCCCAGGAGACTCGCCAAATGAGCACCCGTCTGCCGATGTCCTACCTTATTCGGGTGATACCAGTTAGCGTAATCAGCCGTAGGGTGTCCGGCGATTTCCCCGTGTTCGTTGTAATCGCCCTCGGTTTCCCAGAACTCGTTGATCCAGCGCTGCGGGTTTTTGTTGCCGGCGCTGGGGTCGGGCTCGTGTCCGTCGTAGAGTCCTTCGGATAATGGAATGAAGTGAACGTTTCGGGTGTTTCGCGCGTTGAAGGCCCTGATGGTTTCCCGCTGCTTCCTGGTCAGCTCCTCCGCTACTTTCCGTACCTCGGTGCCGGCTTCGTAGTGATCCCATCGCAGGCACTGCCCCCGGTCCGCCAAGCCCACGCATTCGCGTAGCACGTATCCTTCGGAATCGCTGGTGGTGACGGCGTCGGGTGTCACCAGGTGTGGGTAGCCCATTACGACGATCTCCGCGCGGTTGCTGCCCAGCTTGGCGTCGATAGCGTTCAGCAAGCCCTCCAGCTTCGTGCGCAGCCCCTCGGAGCCGGTGTCGTGGATGAAGTTCCGGAAGGCCTCGACGCCCTTGCGGCACTCGGCGCTTTTGCGCGCCCCGACCACGAAGCATCTGGTGACCACATCCCCGAAGCCCCCGTCGTTTCCCCCAGCCGAGAACATGACCAGGTCTGCCGAAGTTGGAAGATCTCTGATCTGTTCCGTCAGGATTGTATCGATTGTGGCCCCCGAACGGGCCTGGTTGTTTAGCCGCGCCGCGAATCCCCGGGAGACCAGCCAGTCACGGTACCGATTCGCCCAGTTGTTCCGGCTCCGGTAGAAGCCCGGCTTGGTCCGTTCGTAATCCCCGGCGCCGTTCCCGGCCGAATAAGAGTCGCCCAGTAAAACGAGGTGCAAGGGTTGCGACGGCCGGTAGTTTTCTGGCTCCTCGGCGCTGGCCAATGGCATCGGCGGGTGCGCCAAGGCCAGCGCTGTTAGGGCGGCGAGGGCGGCTCGTGGTAGGTGTTTCATGTTTTGTTCTCCTTAGCGGAATGTCAAAATGATTTGAAAATTGCTCTCGGGATAGGCGTCGCAACCGAGCCCGTCAGCGGCCAGAATTAGACCGAGAATTCCTCGTTTTCCTTGTTTGTAAGCCACCGTGCTATCCGGGCGTTTGACTTCTGTGTCTTCGGTCCAGCCTTGGTTGGTGGCGGTGTTGAGGACTGTGGTGAAGGCTTGTTCGGGGGTAGTGGTGAGGGTGTAGCAGTTGGTGATGCTGGCTGGTGAGGGTTTCCAGCCTTCTTCTGTGGTTTCGGTGTGGGCGATGAGTTGGAGTTCGGGCCAGGTTTCGTTGAGGATGTTTTGTTGTTTGAGTTCGTTCATGTCTTTGCGCCATTCGGAGGCGCAGCTGGTGAGGGAGGCCAGGGCGGCCAGGCAGGTGAGGGATGCGGCTGTTTTGGTGACGGCGTTGTTCACTCCAGTTAATCTACTATCGCGGCACCGGGTTGGCTAGAGGGTGGCGATTCCGAATCGGGTTGTCAGCCAAAAAGATGACGCTGCTGTGTTCGGGGTGGGTTGGTGACTGGGCTGGCTGAAGGAGCGGGCCAGGGCATTGGCCGGGCCGTGAGCTAGCTGATCCCATTCATCGGGGCGAGTTCTCTCCCCTGCAGGTGTGAAGCACCGCGCTCACCAGGGCGGTGAGTCAAGGGCTTAACTTTCGTTATTATCCGGGATCTGCTCTCTGCCTAACGTTTAGTTAAACTTCGGCGGTGGGGGTTGACAGGGTCGGGTTGATTTTCGACGCTGGACCTTGGGGATGGGGTCACAACCTTATAACGATGGAGGGAGCCATGAAGAATGGTTTAATCAAGGGTGTCTTGGCGCTGTTACTTGGGGTCACCATGTTCCTGACCCCAAGTCTGGCTAGCGCGGATGTGGGGGCGGCATCATGGGAGCAGGAAGCGGTCTTCACTGATGCCGAGGTGGCTGAGCTTGAGCAGTATCTCAACACCCTGTTTAGCAAGGTGGTCGTCGAAGACCCGCAGACCGGCGGCCTGCAGATCGATCACGAGGCGGCGGAGCGCCTTTTCCCGGACAAGGACCTGTCTGTTCTCCAGCCGTCCATGGAGCAACCCGATCCGGGGGTCTCGCCGCAGGGGCTCAAGGAGTACGCCTGGTGCGTGGTCAAGGGCGCGATCCCATTCATCGGGCTGCTCGACGTCAACTGGGGCTTGATTCGCATGTGGGTGCGTCAGCACAACTGGGGTGCCCTATCGAAGTATCTGGGCAAAGAAGTCCCAAAGCGGGCTGCCAAGATTGGCATTAAGGATGCTTTCTGGATGAACCCATGGGGGATCGCGGCGAAATTAGCGGCGTCCGCAGTCGGTTGCGCTGTTTGGCGGAATTGGTAGTAATGACAGTCAATCGCCGACAGCCAGATCGAAAGTGGAAGCTTTGGCATGGTTCCTTGAAAGACCACCTTCGTTTCTATCGCCCCGATGCGACCAACTATGTTGTTCGTGGCGTTGGGACATTCGCTGTCATTGCAATCATGTTCCCCAGGTCTCGCTATCTTGGAGCGGTCCTGATGGGGATAGGCTATGTAGTCGCTGAGTTTCTTTCCTACCAAATTGCGCTGATAATCTACCGTCGGCGGCTGAGAAAGAAGTACCACCGCAGCTAGCCATTGCTTGGGCCTCATGGCGTTGCCGGAACAGTAGTTAAACTGCGACGCCCTGTGTTCCTGGCTAGCGCGGATGAGGGGGTGGCATCATGGGCGTGGGAAACGATCTTCAGTGGTGTCGAGGTGGCTGAGCTTGAGTGGTATCTCAATACCCTGTTTAGCGAGGTGATCATCGCAGACTCGAAGCGAGCCGCTAAGATTGGCATCAAAGATGCTATCAACTTGACTGGCGCGCAAACAGGCGGCTGTGCGTGGCGTTCTGCCGTGACATGACCAGGCGATGAAGGGGGATGGCGATCATGAAGCTTTGTGATGGGTCTCTCAAACGGCATTTGCGCTTCTATCGGCCTTCAGTGACCAACTACGTCGTGCGTAGTGTTGGGATCTTCGTAGTGGCTATAATCATCAACCCGGCCACCCGGTATTGGCCAGCTGTTCTAATCGGTCTTGGCTATGTACCCGCTGAATTTCTTGCCTATCAAATTGCGCTGATAATCTACCGTCGGCGGCTGAGAAAGAAGTACCACCGCCCCTAGCCTAGCCATTGCCTGGGGCACCGTGGTCGCTGCCGGAGGTGATACTGCGATGCCCTGTGGAGCTCTAGCCGGTAGTCGGCTACGAGTTGCTGGATTGACGTCCGCCATTGGGGGTAGATTGCCGAGGTATTCGGGCAATTCGGTGTGCTAATCTCCTCCTCTGACAAGCGCCGTGAGTGCGGCGAGTGCGGCTCGTGGTAGGTGTTTCATGTTTTGTTCTCCTCAGCGGTATGTCAGGGTGATGCGGAAGTTGGCTTCGGGGTTAGGCATCACAACCGAGCCCATCAGCGGCCAGAATTAGACCCAGAATGCCTCGTCGTAACCGGCCTCAGGTTTCGGACACCCCGGTCTGAAGGCGCCGCAACCCGATGAAGAACGGAGCCAAACAGCAGCAGGCGAAAGCGAACCGCCCGATGTTCCAGGCCACGCTCTGCGGCGCCACCACCGACGCCGCGCATCCCACTACGGCGACGGCGACGAGAGCCAGCACCGACCACCCCGGCCGGATCGGCGGATGACGGCGGGTCACGGCGACCCGCAGCACCGCCGCCTGCGCCAGCAGCGCCAGGAACGTGGCCAGCGCCGCCCCGTCGATCCCGAGCGGACCGATGAGCAGGAACGTCGCAGCGATCTTCACCACCACAGCAACCGTCGACGCCCACGCCAGCGGCACCGACCAGCGGATCGTCACCAGCATCTGGCTGCTGGCCGCCGCGGCCGCCACAGGAAAAGCCGCAAGCCCGATCAGGGCGACGACCGACACCAAGTGCTGCTGGTCGTACGAGGCGGGCGCGAAGATCCGCAGCAGCGTCGGCGCCGCCACCGTGATCCCCAGCACCGCCCATGCCACCAACGAGAACACGCCATCCCGGGAAGCCGCAATCACCCGCCAGCGTTGGGCATCGTCGACGAGATTCTTCAGCCGCGGCAGCCACGCCCGGTTCGTGAACGTCAGCATCAACGTCACAACATTGCCGACGGTGAACGCCACCTGATACCGCGCCACCTGTTCTTCACCCAGCATGCGCTGGATGATGAACCGATCCCCGGCAGTGAGCAGAAAAGACGACAGCCCAGTCAAGGCCAGCGGCAGCCCCAGGCGCAGCCCCCGCATCAAGGTCTCGCGATCCTTCAGCCCAGCCAGCCGCGGCCGCGTCCACGCCAAGCCCAGCGTCAGCGCCGTCACCTGCCCGACGATTCCCCCCAGCGCGTACACCTCCGGGGTGCGTTCCCACCAGAACAGCAGCCCGATGCCAACGAACTGGCTACCCACCGTCGAGATGAGAGAGACGGTAGCGAACTGCGCCAGCCGATCCTCGGCCTGCAGCAGCGACAACACCAGCAACACCCCCGCGCCCGGGGCAGTCCAGCCCAAGGTGATGAGCACCAACGTGAAACTGGAAAACCCGAGGGCGGGCGCCCACAGGGGCGACAGCAAGGCGATGACACCGACGATCGCGAAGTCGATGACCAGCCCGGCAGCCAGCAGCCCCCGGGCGCGCGTTCGGTCACGATCCTCCACCCGCTGCATCTCAAGGGCCTGGTCCAGACCCAGGACGGTCACGACGATCAGCAGCTGATACAGCGCAATTGCGGCGGCCAGCGATCCAAACCCGGCCACCGGCAGCGTGTACGCCAAGATGGGGGAGACCACCGTCGCCACAACCATCTGCATGGACCAGATGACGACGTACAGCATCCCCCGGCCGAACAGGTCGGAGGTTTGCCCGCGGGAACCAGCGTCGTCCGTCACGGGAGCGGCCACAGGTCCTGCTCGATCCGGTCCAGCACCGGCCACGAATCCTCCGTGAACTTGCGCGCAAACAGCGCGGGGGAGGCCGCCCGGGAGCGGGCATCACGCAGGGCCGGAAGATCGTCCAGCCCGAGTACGCGCGGGTGCGGGCTGGGCTGCTCGCCCCAGTCGATGTGCCAGGCGTGCTGGCCGCGCACGTGAGACGACTCCCAGTCGAACCCGAACGCGGGGGAGACGAGCAGGCTGGGCAGCATCACCTCGTCGGGAATCCACACGGTGCGGAAGTACTCGACCAGGTCGGTCCGGGTGTCGACGAGCTCCAGCAGCTGCTCGACATGGCGGCGCGCCAGGATCTTCAGCTGCGACCCGCCCGCCGGCCGCAGCCCACGCGGCCAGCGCCTGGGCCACAGCGACCACACCCGCTTGCGGTCGCGCACCCGGTTGCGGAAGACGAAGCGGTCGTAGCCGCCCATCGGCCCCCAGAACTTCACCGGCAGCCGCCACACGTCCACCCAGGAGGCGCCGCGCAGGCCCGCGAGCCGCGCAACGAGGCGCTCCGCGCTCACCAGGGGATAATCCGCGCCGGTCATCATGACGATATGTTCCGCGTCGGTATGCTCCAGCGCCTCCCTATAACCGGCCAACTCAGCCTCCACCAGCTGGTAGGTGGCCCAGTCCGATGCGAACCGCGGCACCGGGCGAACCCGTCCCGGCAGGTCCCGGACCAGCTCGGCGTGCTGGTCGTCGGGCACCCGGGCGTCAATGTGCAGGAGGACGGGAATCCCGTCGAGCGCGCCGACAAGCCGCCGAAGCAGTCGGGGCTTGTCGTGGGCTAAGAGGACGACGGCGATACTCATGGCGTGGTGCCTTCCGGGAGCTGATACACGGCCGCGCCATTCCCTTGGTAGACGAGGGTGACGCCAGGCCAGTTACGCAGTGCCTCTTCGAGCCGCTCCTGGTCCGAGACCAGCTGCTGGCCGTAGCGCTCATCAAAGGCTTTCATCGACTCGGTGGCGATGACGTATCGGACATCGCCGGGGCGGGCCAGCCAATAGCTCATGAGCATCGCCAGATCCGCCTGGGGGTCGTAGTCCGGGCCGGTCTGGGCAGGGTAGACCTCAGTGGTGTTGTCGATGAGCAGGATCTCCCGGGAGATGTAGAACACGTCTTTACCGGATAGCGGCAACGGGTCTGCCAGTTCGGTTCCCAGCGTGTACACCTGCGAGTAGTCGGTGATGTGGGTCTCAACCCACTGGATGGCCTTGACGTTTTCGTCGCGGATCACGCGTGTGTAGTCCATACCCGTGGTGCCGATGACGAACACTATCGTCAGCAGCACCACACCAGCGTTGCGCACCGGATGCCACGGCATCGTCCAGAACCGGCGGCCCGTCTGGGGCAGGTTGATGGACCCGATGATCGCCAGCCACGGCAGACAGAACAGCGTCACCCTGAAGATCCCCTCGGAGCCGTAGGCCGACGCGGCAAACAGCCCGACGGGGCTGGCCGCGGCCAGCGCCAACCCCAAGGTCATCTTGTTGCGGTAGCGGAACACCGCTACGAGCGCGGTGATGCCGATGGCCAGCAGCGCAACCGTCGGCACCATGAATGTGATCCGGTTGATGATGTCGGGGGTGAGGGCGCTAGACGTCTGCCTAGCGGGGGTGCGGAAGTTCGCCAGGATGTTGAACAACTCATCGGCGGACACATAGGACTTCAGCACGCCCCGGTTCATCAGCGCCCACAGGGCCGCGGGTGCGATGAGAATCACCGGCGTCCACCACTGCTTCATCAGCCGCACCAGCACCAGCGCCACGCACACCAGGAAGCCCAGGAACGGGCTCAGCTGATGGGTGGGGGCCACGGCGATTGACAGCATCGCGGCGGCGAAAATCCGGGACCACTTCATGCCGGCGCTGTTGCGCAGCAGGGCGGTCGTAGCCACCGTCACGAAGGCCAGCCCCGCCACCTGGGGGGCGTAGAAGCTGGTGGTCAGGCTAGAACCCAGCGCGAACACCAGGGCGGCCCACCAGGCGCGCTCGTCGGCGACGAAGTACCGAGCCAGGGAAGCGACGGCCAAGCAATTCGCTCCCGCGCCGACAGCCCCGAAGATCGCGGCGTAGACCCAGATGTTCTCCCAGCCGGCGGCCGCTTCAACAAGGCCGCTGGAGGTGAACAGGCCAGAATAGGCCTGGTAGATGCCTTCCCCGCGGTCCAGGCCGTTGTTGGAGATCAGCTGCCGCACGATGCCCACATGCCGGGCCGCGACCTGCACCGTCGGGTACCCGTACATGACGGCCTGGCTCATGGGGACGACGACGGCCAGCAGGACGATGCTCCAGCCGAGTCCCCTGGTGCTGGAGAAAGCCCAGCACACGGCGAACACAATCGCCGCCACCCCGATGAACCACAGCGGCCCCGCCGCCCATGCAGCCCCGTAGTACGCAGGTGGCTGGTGGCGCGCAGCCGCGGTGAGCACAGCCAGCAGAAACCCGGCGGTCGCTAGACCCACCGGCCCGGCCGCCGCCCGGTACAGTTGCCGCGGCCACGTGGCGTGGCTGTCCGAGTTGTGCATCCGCGCCGCCCACAAGGAGGTGGCCATCGACCCCAGCAGGATCACGACGGCCATAGCTCGCGGATACCACAGGCCGGTCAGCGCCATCGGCAGCGACGTGAGAATCAGCACGCCTAGGCTGCCGATGAACCACGACAAGATGAGGTCAAGGCCGCTCAGCCGGGTCACGAGCCCAATGGCCAAGCCCGGCACGGTATGCAGGGCGATGGCGACCATCAGGCCCACGAACCCCCCTTGCGGCCCGATGACCACGGCGACGGCGCTAGCCAGGGCGAAAGCCGCCAGGAAACCAGCCAGCCACAGTCGGTTGATGCGGGCCTCCGCCTCGGCCTCCTCGTGGGCCGCGACGGGGTGCATTTCCGGTTCGGGGGTGTCAAGGGCGCGTGCTGGCTCCATGTTGTGGGCCGTCGCGGCCACTGCGCTCATCTAACCTCCCTGGAACCGTTGGCTGCTGTGATCGGCTCCGCCGTCGCTTCCCCGGATAGTAGCGGCCTTCGCCGAAAGTTCCCTTGAGGTTTGTTACCGGCGTGTGAGGGCAAACGCACCCGGCGCGGGTCCGCGTGCGGTCTGAGGGCGGGGGCGACGGGACGCCCCGTGAGCACCGTCTCCGGGCCGTCGGCCAGCGCCCGAGCGTAGTCGTCCAGGCTGAGGGCAATGGCCTCGACGGTGTGGTCGACGTCGACATCGGTGTGCGCCGCTGACGTCACCCAGGACTGCGCGAGCACCCCGTGTCGCAACAAACCCTGCATGAACACGGTCCGCATCGCCTGCGAGCGCTTGCCGTCGGCATCAAGGGTGGTGAACACGAGGCAGCGCGGATCGCCGGCCGGAGCCAGGTAACGGCTCAGCCCAGCGGCGGCCACCACCTCCGTCATCCCCGCGGCCAGGCGCTCCCCGGCGGCGCGGATCGCGGCAATCGGGTCGGAGGTCGCGTACTCGGTCATGACGGCGGTCAAAGCCGCCAACCCCACGGACTCCGGCCCGTATGTCGTCGACACCAGGAACGGTCGGGCCTGGTCGGTGGCCAGCCCCCCCAGATCCATGAACTCCGCCCGACCCGCGAGCGCCGCGATGGCGTAGCCGTTGCCGATGCCCTTCGCCCAGCAGCTGAGGTCCGGGGCTACGCCTGTGAGCGCCTGAATGCCACCGACATGCCAGCGGTAGCCCGTGACGATCTCGTCGAAGACCAGCAGGGTGCCGGTGCGATCGCACAGATCCCGCAACCCCGTGAGGAATGGCACATTCGGCTCGGTTGTGGCGTCGGCCGCCTGCAAGACGACGGCAGCCACATCGCCTGACTCGGCGAGGGCACGTACCGCTTCCAGGTCGCCGTAGGGGAACAGACTGCCCGCCGCGACCTCGGCTGGCAGAGTGCCGGCCGTCATGGCGGTGTGCCCGATCCACCAGTCGTCCACGGAGAAGAACGACTGGTCAGCGACGGCGATGCGTGTCCGGCCGGTAGCGGCCCGGGCCAGCTTGACCGCGGCCGTGGTGACGTCGGAGCCATTCTTCGCGAACTTCACGCGCTCAGCCCCCGGCAGATTCTCCAGGAACCGCTCGGCCGTTAGCGCCTCCAGCCGGGTGGGCCGGGAGAAGTTGACGCCGTCGCGCAGCACCCGCCGGACCGCCTCGTCAACGCGAGGATGCCGGTGGCCGAGGGTGACGGCGCGCAACCCGATGCCGTACTCGATGTAGGAATGGTTGTCGACATCCCACACCTGAGCGCCGCGCCCCCTGACGAGGACGACGGGCGCCGCCTCCGGGTATTGATCCGGGCCGCGGGCGTACGTGTGGGCGCCGCCGGGGACGAGCTCATGCAGTCGCCCCTGGACGGCCACCGACTCCGGCCACGCCGCAATGTTGCGGCTGGGAAGGGCGATCCCCTCCGGGTCGGCCACGACGAGCCGACCCTTGAGCTGCGGGTAGGTAGCCAGCACCTCGTCGCGCAGATCCGGCAGGAGAAGCAGCACCTCCTCCGGGTCCTCGTTGATGAGCTGCACGGGGCTGAGGACGGGGACCCGGCTGCCGGGCATGCAGCGGCCCTGCTTGCCGGGGGCGGCGTCACCGACGCCTAGGATCGCGTCCGCCACATCGGCCACCATGGCGAGTTCCGCGACAGCCCGGGACGCCGCCCCGTAGGCGAAGAGGCGCGTGCCGGTGGCGCGGCGCCCGGCCAGGTAGTCACGCAGTTGCCCGGTTGAGGCCGACACCGCATCGGCGAGGGGCGCGAGGCCCTCGGAGCGGGTCAAAAGACGCTGGGCCTCGTCGGCATAGGCCGCCTGAAGCTCCGCGTCGGCCTGCCCGTCACGGGTGGCCAGCACGACGGCGACGCCCCCGTACAGGTCATAACGCAGCGCCGTGACGGGGATCAGACCGACGGTGCCGAGCGCCACCCGCAGCGCCGTCAGCGAGAAATAGGCGTGGTGGCCGTGCCGCAGCGATGTCCACTGTCGCAACCGCACGATGTCACCGAGCGGCTGGATCAGGAAGACCGCTAGGCCCCCGTCGGCCAGCGCGTCGGCGCGGCGGGCCAGCGCGGCCGGTAGGTCGCGGTCATGCATCAGGCCGAGGCTGTCGACCAGCAGGTCCGCGGGTCCAGCGGCCGGCTCCAGATCCAGCAGCGGCAGCCAACTGCCACCGTGCGGGGACCCGAACTCGACGACGGTGCGCCGCCCCTCAAGAAAACCCAGCCGGGTCAAGTCCGCGATGGCCTGCCGAGCCTGATCGGTGACCGCCTGCGGCTCCGGGACAGGCAACTCGGGCTCGGTTGTGTCGTCAGCAGCCAACTGCGCCAGCCCGCAGGCCCGACACAGCCGCATCGCCAGGGCGTGCGCCGGGTCCGGCCGCGGGTCCTCGGGACGGGGCCAGTGGCGCGCCGACGGCTGCGCGCCCAAGTCCAGCACAATCTCGCCGTCGTTGCTTCCGCAGAGTAGACACTCAGCCATGACGATGCTCCGGCATGATGGGGCCATGGACGTCTACCCAACTGATCTCGACGGGGTACTGCGCTTCGTGCCCCAGCCACACCGCGACGCACGCGGGCTGTTCACCCGCACCTTCGACGCCGCCATCGGGGCCCGCCACGGCGTGCTGTTCGGCCCCGAGACGCAGGACTCCCAGTCGCGCTCCCAGCCCGGAGTGCTCCGCGGCCTGCACGGCCGCCTGGGCCAGGGCGAGTCCAAGCTGGTGCGGGTCTCGACCGGCGCGGTGCTGGACGTCGTGGTGGATGCGCGACCCGCGTCGCCCACGTTCGGTCGACATATCGCGGTGGTGCTCGACGACGAGGAGTTCGCAGCGCTGTGGATTCCCGCCGGGTGCCTCCACGGCTTCCAGGTGCTCCGCGGCCCGGCGGACGTGCAGTACCGAATCGACCGGCCGCACGACCCGACGCAGGACGTGGCGGTGCGTTTTGACGACCCGGACTTGGGCATCGCCTGGCAGCCCGGAGAACACATCATGAGCGAAAGGGACCGGTCCGCCGGCTCCTGGGCCAACCTGCTGGCCCGGCTCGATAGTTAGCTTCACTGCACCGCCCGAAGGTTGGCGTCCAACTGGGCGCCGTCTTGCAACTCGCGGATGCGGGCCAGGCGGATGAAGCGTCGAGTGAACAGGTCGTTGTCCAAGCCGTACTCGCGGTAGGCAGTGGCCAGTTCCCGGGCCCCGTCAAGGATGCTGTGACGCACCTTCACCTCCGGCAGTAGCTGCCGTAGCCGCGAGAAGTCCACCCGGTAGGAGCGCGGATCGTTGCCAGCCTCGCCCGTGATCCGCACCGTCGCGCCGGTCTCGGCGGCCACGACCTCCGCGATCTCCGCGACCGTGACGTTGTTCTCCTCCGAGCCAACGTTGATCTTTGCCCCGCGCACCTCGTCAGCGGGTGCGACGAGGGCTGCCGCGAACACATCGGCGATGTCGGCGGCGTGCACGAGCGGACGCCATGGGGTGCCGTCGGAGAGCACCAGCACCTCACCTGAGAGTAGGGCGTGGCCGACGAGGTTGTTGAGCACGATGTCGGCGCGCAGCCGCGACGAAAACCCGAAAGCGGTGGCGTTGCGCAGCGACACGGCGCAGAAGTCCTGGTCGGTGAGGCCGTCTAGGTCCGCCTCCACACGCACCTTGCTGACCGCGTACGGCGTCACCGGTGCCAGCTCCGCTTCCTCGGACACCAGCCCGTCGCCTGCCGCACCATAGACGCTGCACGTCGACGAGTACAGGAACCGCTTCACCCCCGCCTGCTTGGCGCGCTCAGCCAGTTGCACAGAAGCCCAGTGGTTGATGTCCTCGGTGATCTGCGGGGCGAGATGCCCCAGTGGATCGTTTGACAGGGCCGCCAGATGAACGACGGCGTCGAAGCCTTCAAGATCCTGGACGGTGACGTCCCGCAGGTCGCGCTGCAGCGTCGGCGGGTCGTGGGGGACGGGGCCAAGCACACAGTCGGCGAACCAGCCGATATCCAAACCGACGACCTCATGGCCGGCGGCTTCAAGCACCGGCGCCATGACGGTGCCGAGATATCCCTGGACTCCGGTGAGCAGGACCTTCATGCGTGAACTCCGATCTGTACAACGGTGGTGGGTACGACGAATGCCTCGGCGTACCGGTGATGGCATTGAATACCGCGTAGGCGCATCAGCGCCAAGAACGCCTCATCGTCGAACCAGGGATGGTCGGCCTGGCTGGGATAGTGGCGGGTGATGGCGTCGACTTTGGCGCGCGCCATCGGTTCGGGGACGGGAACGAACGTGTGCATGGCAGGTAGATCAGACTCATACTTCGCGATCTCGTAGCCCCACACGGGCTGGCTGCGGAAGACCTGCCCCGTCAGTTCCGCGACCAGCCGATGATCCTGGTGCATGTCGCCAGGCTGGGGGGCGATGACGAGGTCAGGGACGCCCGCCTCACGCAGCGCGACGACCGCGGCCTTCGTCTCTGCCCAGTGAGCGGGCAGGCGGTTATCGGGAAGCCCGGCGACGGTGACCTCCAGGTCCGCACCAGGACAGATCGCCGCCAGGGCGGCCCGCTCCTCGTCCTCACGGATGGTGCCAGCGCCCGTGAGGACGAGAGCCGTGACCCGTAGTCCAGGGTTGGCCTCGCACAGCATCGCGACGGTGGCGCCCGCGCCAATGGCAATGTCGTCGCAATGAGCCCCCGCCAGCGTCAGGTGGTGGACGGGTTCGAGGATCATGAGGCTGCCGTCAAGGCACGACACCACGGGGCGTTCCCGGACTCGTACATCAGATGCAGCAGGGCGCGTTCCTTGAAGGTGTCGGCCGGCATCCAGAACCCGTCGTGCTTGTAGGCCAAGACGCGGTGGGTGGAGCCGAGCGCCGCGAAGGCGTCAGTCAGGTCGCTGCCGCTCTCCAGATGATCAAAGATCGACTGGCGTAGGATCAGGAAGCCACCGTTCTCACGCACGGGCAGGTCCGAGACGGAACGAACCCTAGAGACGCTGTCGTCGTCGCGCACGTCCAACACATGGAACGAGGCTTGCGGTCGTACTGCCAGCATCATCGCCACGGCCTCCGGGGAGGCATTCATTCGGGCGACCATGTCATCCAGCGAGGCGTCAGTGAATACGTCGGCGTAATTGGCGAAAAACATGGGCTCGTCCGCGACGAGGTGGCGGACCTGCCGCAGCCGATCGCCGATGGACGTCTTCAGACCCGTGTCCACGTAGTCGATATTCCAATGCCGGGCTAGGGGGCTGTGTTCCACCGCCTCCGCCACCGCCTGGCGGACCTGGTCCGCCGCGTATCCGAGGCACAGCACGAAATCCGTATGTCCGAAGCTCGCGTAGTGCCCCATGACATGCACAACCAGCGGGAGGTCACCCACGAGCTGCAGGGGCTTCGGCAGCCCCTCGCCATTCAGCCCGCGCATGCGCATCCCGTAGCCGCCGCAAAACAGTACGACCTTCATTTCTCACCCCAAAATGTCGATATCAAGTGTTGGCATCGGCCAAATCAGCCGAGTGCCAGGCTTCAGGGATGCCGCCAACTGGGCGGCGATCTCATCGCGCAGATTCCACGGCAGGACGAGCACGTCGTCGGGGGCATCGGCGATGAGATGTTCCGGAGACACCACCGGAATCCGGACTCCGGGGGTATACCGGCCATGTTTGAACGGGTTCCGGTCAGCCGCATAGGCCGCCATGTCCGGCCGGATGCCGCAGTAGTTCAGCAGCGTGTTGCCTTTGCCCGGAGCCCCGTAGATGGCCACCCGGCGCCCCGCGCGCCGGGCCTCGATGAGGAAAGCCACCAGATCGTCGCGGATCTGGCTCACCCGGTCCGCCAGCCCCAGGTAGCCGTCTACCTGGTCGAGCCCGGCTGCCCGCTCCGCTGCCTCAATCTCCGCGACGCGAGGCTGCTCGGCGATGTCCGCCTCCTCGGGCACCGCCCACAGGCGGATCGACCCGCCGTGGGTGGGCAGGAGTTCCACATCAACGAGCTTCAGACCCCCGGAGGCCAGCCCGCGTCGGGCTGCGAGCACCGTCCAGTACTGGAAGTGCTCGTGGTAGATGGTGTCGAACTGGGCGTTGGAGATCAGCGACAGCGCGTGGTGCACCTCAATCGAGACGCGCCCATTGTCCGCGACGAGGCCCCGCAGACCTGCGGTGAAGCCCGCCACGTCGGGGATATGAGCCCACACGTTGTTCGCCACGACCAACTGCGCCGGGCCGTGCTCCTCACGCACCTTGCCAGCCAGTTCGGCGTCGAGGAACACCGTCAGCATAGGAATGCCCTTGTCTCGGGCGGCTTCGCTGCAGTTGCGGCTCGGTTCGATCCCCAAGCACGGGATACCCCGAGCCACCACATGCTGCAGCAGATAGCCGTCGTTAGCGGCAACCTCGACGACGAAACTATCCGGCCCCAGGTGGAGATCCGCCGCTGCCTGATCCACGAATCGCTTCGCGTGCTCCACCCAGGAGGTGGAGAACGACGAGTAGTAGGCGTAGTCGCCGCCGAAGGTGTCCTCGGGGGTGATGAGCGCCGGGATCTGCAGGAGCAGGCACTGCGAGCACACCCGGAGGTGCAGCGGGTAGGTCGGCTCGGGAAAGTCGAGCTGCTCCTCAGACAGGAACGACTCGCACGGCGGGCTAGCCCCGAGATCCAGAACGGATACGAGTTCTTCGCTACCGCAAAGCCGACAGGTGATGGTCACGAGTTGCCTTTCTCAGTGTTGGGGTTGGTGATGACTAAGCTTCGTGGGTGCCGTCGAGCGGCCGCGACGGATAACGATGCGCCCGACGATGTAGCCGAAGCCGGTGGCGGCTAAAGCCGAGACGATCGCGAATGCACCGCCCAACCCGCGGCTTCCGGTGCGGGGGACCGATACCAGTTCCCGCAAGAACCCACGCGGAAGAACCTTGGTGGTGTAGGCCATCTCGGTGGACAGCGATGCTTGGCGCGTAGTGCGTTCGGTGACGGCGGCCTTCGAGATTCCCTCCGCATAACAACGGCGCAACAAATACCCCCACCGCAGCCGGTCGGAACTCACGTGGTGGTGGACGACGCTCGTCGGTTCGAACAGGATTCGCCACTCCGGATGCCGCTGGGTGGCGCGGATACACAATTCCGTTTCCTCGCAGCCGTAGGGCACACGCCCGACGCGTCCGAGGTCCTCCCCGAACAGGCCCGCCGCGGTAAACACCTCCGCGCGGAAGGCCATGTTGCAGCCCATGACGTTGCGCACCGGCTGACGGCTGGTCGGCTGGCCCGCGTAGGTGCAGCCGACCACCCAGTCCAGTTCCCCGCGACCCCCGGGCGCCGCCGGCAGGGAGGTGGGCCGGGCGGCGCCGTCGGGCCAGCGAGGGGTGGCGGCGCCACCCGTGATCACCACGCTGTCCTCGCCGAAGGGGGCGAGGACAGCGTCGAGCCACCCCGGTTCAGGGATGGCATCGTCGTCGAGGAACACCACGATGTCCGTGGTGGCTAACTCGATGGCGGTGTTTCTGCCCCCGGAAAGACCCCGGCGGCGGGTGTTGGGCACGATATCGACCAAGGGGCCGGCTAACTCGGCCGCCTTGGTCAGGAGATCGTCGTTGTGGTCAATGACCACCAGCACCCGGCCCTCGCGCCCGGAGGCCTGGAGTTGATGGGCTGCCTCCTTCACCCCGTCACGCAGGTCAGTCCAGCGGTCGAGGGTGTAGGCGCACACGACGATGGTGACACTATCGGTCATTGCCCGTCCTGCCCGTGGGGGGCCTGTCGACGGGGACTGGCCGGAAGTGCTGTGTGCGGCTGGGCCCGGCCACGACATGGCCGGGCAGCGCTGTCCTAAGCGTTGGCATTGATGGGCTCCCGCTCCGAGTCGCGCATACGCAGCCGGCAGGTGGGCGAATGATGCCGCGGGGGGGCGGCGATAAGCCGGGACGGTTTCGCGCGGCCGCCTTTCGCCGTCTCCGCTGCGATGGTGCGCAACACCCGCTGCCCGTCGGCAAAGGTACGTAGGTTGCTTTCGCCGTGGATGCGGTCGAGTTCGAAGCTGGGCACCTCGGTGACGGCCAGGCCGGCCTGAGCGACGCGGACCGTCACGAGGGTTTCGATCTCGAAGCCGTCGCCCCAGACCCGGCCGTTGCCGGAGGGGCGGGGTAAATCCGGGTGCGGCAGCCGCAGCGTCGGCACGATGTCCCGCCAAAAGGCGTTATATCCGTAGCATAAATCGGTGAATCTGGTGCCGAGGCAGAGATTGCTGAGCCGGTTCAGCCCCCGGTTGCCGGCGGAGCGTAATCGAGTGAGGTCCACCGAACCGCCCCCCGGTAGGTACCGGGACCCCTTCGCGAAATCGGCACCGGCGACGAGGACATCGACGAATGCCGGGATCTCGCAGGGATCTGCTGAGCCGTCGGCGTCAAGCGTGACGACGATGTCGCCCGTGGCGGCGTGCATCCCGCACACCAGGGCGTTGCCCTTCCCGGTCCGGGTTTGTTGAACGACCTGCAGGTTCGTCAGATGACGACGTGCCACGTCGATAGTGCCGTCGGTGGAACCGGCGTCCACGAGGACAACCTCATACACGTCCGGCAGGTCTGGAAGCAGCACTTCCAGGTTGCTGGCCTCGTCTTTCGTCGGGATGACGATAGACACTCGTGGACTGCTAGAGCGAGCGTTCATAGAGCCCCCCTCCTTTGGGATCAAGAAGAGCGCGATGTGTTAATTGGAAAACGCGCATAGTTGACCCTAGACGACCGACGGGTCAAACAGCGACATTGTACCTTTGGTCATGCTAGACGGTATCTTTCGGGTAAGCATCTTGCCTAGTCAGAGCGCAATTGACCCCGAAATACCGGTGTGTCGCGGGGTGGGGTGGAAGCTGAGAAATTCTCAAGAATTAACTGGCCAAAAGGCTGACAAAATGCCTATTGACTTCTCGTTCGGGGTATTTTAAAGGGATTTCCCCGGGGGGCGTTGATGCTTTCATTCTAGCCAGGTTCGCCGTCGGGTGAAACAAGCCTGACCCCGCAAATGCCGACGTGAACGCGCTCTCATGGATGACGGCGGCGGACAGCTGGCGGGACTGTCAAACCGATCGGGGGACGGCGCGCGGGGTGAACGGACCGTCAGTTGGAACCCGCAGAGTCCGCACAATAACTGAGAAAGGGCCTCAGGAAGCTCAGGGAAGGTTCTGTGTCAGCTGGGCTGGGCCGAGGGCTCGGTGATGGGGTACAAGCAGATGGTGCCGGACTCGACGGCAACTTCGGGGAGCCCCGCGTCGGTCAGCCCCTTGAAGTCGGAGCCCACCAGCACGTCGACGGTGCCGTCGACCCGGGTGTCGGTCTCCGCCGTGGGTTCATTCAGGTAGCTGCCGACCAGGGTCCCCGCCTCAACATTGTTGTCGCCCGTGCGAATGGTGGTGGTGTTGATGCGTTCTTCCGTGTTGGTGATGCGGATCACATGGAAGCCAGCGGCCTTCAGCGCCTCCCCCACGCGCGTGGCTAGGCCCGCCTGGAAACCACCGTTGAATACCCGAACCGACACGTTGGAGGCGGTGACGGCGTTGAGCGACTGGTTGACGCATGGCGTCGGCGGCGGGCTGGGGGCTGGGGCGGTCAGGTTCTGCCAGCCCCAGGAGGCGCCCCAGGCGAGGAAACCGAGGAGGCCCAGCAGCAGGACGGGGGTAGCTATCAGTCGGAAAACTCGCACGATGTCTCGCTCCGGTCAGGCTCTCACGACAGTTCCAGCACGCGCGCATGCATGGTTTGCCGCTGCTGCAGCGCGGCGCGCAGGGCGCGGTGGAGTCCGTCCTCCAGGTACAACTCGCCCCGCCAGGACACGACGTGGGCGAACAGGTCGCCGTAGAACGTGGAGTCCTCCTCCAAGAGCGCCTCCAAGTCCAGGGTGCGTTTCGTGGTCACAAGCTCGTCGAGCCGCACCTGGTGCGGTGCGATGGCGGCCCACTGCTTCTGCACATAACCGTGGTCCGGGTAAGGACGGGAGTCGCCGACACGCTTGAAGATCACCCGCACAGTCTAGCCAAGCCCCGACGACACCCGCTGAGCCGCGTACAGCACGGTTGATGGTGAGGTGCTTGCCGCGCCGTCGCCCGGGGTCGTGACCGGTCGGCGGCTGATAGCCGCCGGATTTCAACGGCACATCGAACTGGCGCGGATTTCCCAGGAGACCGCCTGTCGGGTGCCCCCATCGACCGCCGACACCTGGCAGGCTAGGACCCGTGAGCGAAGAACTGGTGGCGACGATTCAGGCAGGTTATGGGTTTGAGGGCGAGGCGGTGCAGCTTGGCGTCCTCATGGACGGCGACCCCGTCGTCGAGGCCCCCATCCGCATTCCGCTGGCGATGTTCAACCGGCACGGGCTGGTGGCGGGCGCGACGGGCACCGGCAAGACGAAGACCCTCCAGCTGATGGCCGAGGCCCTCAGCAAGGCGGGCGTGCCCGTCTTCGCCGCCGACATCAAGGGTGATCTCTCCGGCATGGCCTCCCCGGGGGTCAGCAACGAGAAGCTGGCTGCGCGGGTTGCTGCCCAAGGGCAGCCGTGGCAGGCCCAAGCCGCCCCCTGCGAGTTCCTGGCCCTCGGCGGCCAGGGCGCGGGCGTGCCGGTGCGGGCGACGGTCTCGGCGTTCGGCCCGATCTTGCTGTCGAAGGTTTTGGGGCTCAACGAGGTGCAGGAGAGTTCCCTCGGGCTGGTGTTCTACTACGCCGACAACAACGGCCTGCCGCTGCTGGATCTCAAGGACCTCGTCGCGCTGCTGAAGTTCCTCACCTCCGACGATGGCAAGGACGAACTTAAGGAGATTGGCGGTGTGTCTCAAGCCACCGCGGGCGTCATCCTGCGCAATCTTGTCACCCTCTCCGAGCAGGGCGGGGATGTGTTCTTCGGGGAACCCGAGTTTGAGCCGGAGGAGTTGCTGCGCACCAGCGCCGACGGGCGGGGCGTTGTCACGCTCCTGGAACTGCCCGACCTGGCGTCGCGGCCTGAAATGTTCTCCACCTTCCTGATGTGGCTGCTGGCGGACCTGTTCGGCTCCCTCCCCGAGATCGGCGACGCCGAGAAACCCAAACTGGTGTTCTTCTTCGACGAGGCGCACCTGCTGTTCAAGGGCGCCTCCAAGGCCTTCCTCGACTCCATCACCCAGACGGTGCGGCTCATCCGCTCCAAGGGCGTCGGCGTGTTCTTCGTCACCCAAACTCCCAAGGACGTGCCCGAGGATGTTTTGGCGCAGCTCGGCTCCCGGGTCCAGCACCAGCTGCGCGCCCACACCCCCAACGACGCCAAGGCGCTGAAAGCGACGGTGTCCACCTACCCGAAGTCCGGCTACGACCTGGAAGAAGTGCTCCAGTCGCTCGGGATCGGGGAGGCCGTCGTCACCGTCATGAACCCGAAGGGCGCCCCCACCCCCGTCGCCTGGACGCGCCTATGGGCGCCGGAGACGTCGATGCAGCCCACCGACGCGGCAGCGATGCAGGCTGCCGTCGCCGCGTCACCGCTGCAAGCCCGCTACGGCGCAGCCATCGACCGCGAGTCGGCCTACGAGATCCTGACCCAGAAGCTGGAAGCCGGTGCGAAAGCGGCGGCGGAGGAGCGCGCCGAAACCGAGCGCCGCAAGCAATGGGAGAAGGAACAGGAGCAGCAGCGCAAGGAGCAAGAGCGTGAGCAGCGGTCCCGGAGCCGCTCAACCGGGGGTTCCAGCCGTCGGTCCACCACCTCGGCGGTCGAGCGGGTTGCGAGCCGGGGGCTGATGCAGATCCTGCGCACCGCCACCCGGGAGGTCATCCGGGGCCTGTTCGGGACGGGGCGCCGCCGCTGAGGCTACCGACCGGCGGCCCGCCCAGAGCGGCCGCCGGTTAGGGGATCAGCCGGACGAAGAGCGGGCCCCGTCAGCGGCCCGTGCCGGCGTAGACGACCGCCTCCTCCTGGCCGTCCAGCCCGAAGGCCGCGTGGGCGCCCCGGACGGCGCGGTCCACCTCATCCGCCCCGACCACCACGGAGATGCGGATCTCGGAGGTGGAGATCATCTGCAGGTTCACGTTTTCCGCGGCCAGAGCCTGGAAGAAGGTGGCGGTCACGCCCGGGTGGGAGCGCATCCCCACGCCGACGATCGACACCTTGCCGATCTGGTCGTCGTAGAGCACCTCCTCAAAGCCGGTCTGCGACTTGATGGCGTCGAGGGCTTCCAGGGCCTTGGCGCCGTCGGCCATCGGGAGGGTGAAGGAGATGTCGGTCTTGACGTCGGACAGGCGCGACACGTTCTGAACGATCGTGTCGATGTTGATGTCGGCGTCGGCGATGGCCTGGAAGATCGCGGCGGCCTCGCCCACCTGGTCGGGCACGCCGATGATGGTGATCTTGGCCTCGCTGCGGTCGTGGGCGACGCCCGTGATGATGGCTTCTTCCATGGTTGTTCCCTCTCTGACCTCATCCTGGGGTATCACCCAGGTGCCGGGCTTGTCGCTGAAAGACGAGCGGACGTGAACCTTCACGTTCTCGCGGCGCGCGTATTCGACGCAGCGCAGGTGCAGGATCTTGGCGCCGGAGGCGGCCAGTTCCATCATCTCCTCATAGCCGATCTCCGAGATCCGGCGGGCGCTGGGCACGATTCGCGGGTCTGCGGTGTAGACGCCGTCGACGTCGGTGTAGATCTCGCAGTGATCCGCGCCCAGCGCCGAGGTTAGGGCGACGGCGGTGGTGTCGGAGGCGCCGCGCCCCAGGGTGGTGACGTCCTTCGTCGACTGCGCCACGCCCTGGAAGCCGGCGACGATGACGACGGAGCCCTCCTCAAGGGAGCGCACCACCCGGCCGGGCGTGATGTCGATGATCCGGGCGTTGCCGTGAATGGGGGTGGTGAGGATACCGGCCTGGCTGCCGGTGTAGCTGACCGCCTCAATGCCCAGATCGGACAGAGCCATGGCCAGCAGCGCCGCGGACTGGCGCTCACCGGTGGTCAACAGCATGTCGAGTTCGCGGGACTTGGGCTGCGGCGACACCTGCAAGGCCAGGTCCATCAACTCGTCGGTGGTGTCTCCCATGGCCGAGATGACGATGATGACGTCGTGGCCGTCCGCCCGCGTGCGTGCGATCCGGCGGGCGACGCGCTTGATGGAGTCGGCATCCGCCACCGAAGAGCCACCATACTTTTGAACAATGCGTCCCACGCGGAACCTCCTTTACCGAGGAGGAAGGCTACCGGACCCCGACGGCAACCCCCAGCCGTGTGGCCATTGTGAACAGCCTGGGGTGAGGAGTTGCCGAGCGGGTATCGTCGGGGCGCTTAGGGGCTGGTTTCCTTGTCGCCGTCCAGGTCGAACCAGCCGTCCTCCCACGTCTGCGTTGCGGCGGCCGTGGTGTTGCCGACGGGGCGGCCGACGGCGGCATACTTCTCGTAGGCGCGTGCCAGGTAGGTCTTCACGGTGCTGAGCGAGATGGCCGGGTTGAACTGGCGCCCGATGGCCTTGATGGGTACGCCCTCCGAGGCCAGGCGCAGGCAGCGCAACTCGTGGGCGGAGAGGGCAGGCAACTCCGAGGCATCCTCGATCAGCGCGGCCGCCATCGCCGACGACGGCGACCAGCCCGTTTCGTGGATCTCCCGCAGCGTTTCGAAATGCTTGTCCGGCGACTCGTCCTTCAGAGCCAGCCCGCGAGCCCCGGCCCGCATGGCCAAGCTGATGGGCACGCGCCGGTGGTCGGCAGTGAACGCCAAACACGAGATGCCCGCCTGGCTGAGAATGCGGATGGTCTCGTGCCCGGCCAACTGGCCGTGAAGCATGAGGTCCACCATGGCCACATCGGGATGAGATTCCAGACACCAGATCTGGAACTCGACGGGATTGGTGCTGGTGTAGATCACCTCCAACTCTGGATAGTCGCGGCCAAGAGCCGCGATGGCCCGGCAGATGAACTCATGGTCATCGAGGACGGCCACCTTGATGCTCACGGCTTGTCCTCCTCACAACTGAATTGGGTGAAGTCTGGATCTGTCAGGAGAATTGTGGCACCACTGAGGCGTGCCTGTCGCATCTCCGATAGACCGGGTTCTGCCACGGTCGCCACGAGGGTGCCTCCTCTGCGGGTGATCGTGAGGTGTTGGCCGGGGACGGCCGGGTCCAGCTGGTTCAGCAAAACCGCGAACCGCGTCGCCTCCAAGGATTCCACCTTTTCCACGTCCAACAAGCAGCTCCACCCCATGCGGCGCAGCCGATCCAGGGCCGTGGCCAGGTGCGTGCCGTCGGGCCACAGCCGCAAAGCGTCGCGTAGCCGAGACTCCACGTGCCGGGCCTCAACCTGCACTGCCGGGTCCGCCGGATGCACCGCGCCGGTATACAACCCGGTAAACAACGGGCCGCAGATCCGATCCAAGGCGGTGATCCAGGCCTCCTGTTCCGCGACCTGCTCATTCTGTAGCTGCTCGGCCAACTGCTCCTCCGCGCCGTCGGCGTGGGAGGTGTGGGCGCGCCGCGAGATCGCCGACGTGCCCAGCGTCAGGGCCAGCGTCACCACGCCAGTGATGATGACGGAACTGAGCGATCCCTCTCGGGCGGTGGTCGGCACTCGCCCGAACAGCCCGTAGGCGCCCGCGACCGCCGCCCCGATGTTTGCTGCAACCAGCCCGAAGGCCTCCTTCCAGCGCCGCCCCGGGATGGTCAGAATCATGAGCGCGTTCGTCAGGCCGACCGTCCACAGGTCGTAACGGTTGTCGGTGGCGGGCGTCAGCCAGGCGTAGTTCGCGGCCAGCAGGCCGACGCCCCACAGATTCGCCAGGACCGCCTCGTGGATGTAGAGGCCGCGACGTCGCATGAGACGGCTCGTCAGCAGCACGATGGTGGTGGTCAGTGCGAACAACACCCAGGCGATCGCCGGGTTGGGGCTGGGGCGATGCAGCAACAGCAGCAACCCCGTTCCGATCACGCCAGGCAGTGCCGCGAGCGAGAGCCACCGTCGCCCCGCCGGGCCGATGCGCGCGGCGTGGGGGATCGGTTTCCACGTGAGCGTGACGGCGGTTCCGCCGACGATGTCGGAGTGGATGGTGGCATGCCCGCCGACCTCTGCCATGCGTCCGTGGATGCCCTCCCGGATGCCCATGCGGCTGCGCGGTACCTCCGCCGGGTCGAAACCAGGCCCCCAGTCGCTGATGACGACGCGGCAGCCCTCCTCGGAGACGCGCGCCGTGACTTGCGCCGTGCCGCCGGGCACGTGCCGGGCGACGTTGCGGACCGCCTCGCGGGTGGCGTCGGCGACATGCCGGGTGACCTTCGCGGGCAGGCTGGCGGTGTCTTCGATCCGCAGCGCGACGGGGCAGCCGACGTCGGCGACCGCCTCTTCGAGGGCGGTTTGGAGGGGCGAGGCCTCCAGGTCGGTGGTGCCCAGGCCCTTGCGAGACTCCTCGCCGAGGCGCTTGACCTCCTCCGGGGTGATCTCGCCGCGGCCGCTCGCGACCTGCTGAAACAAGTGCAGCAGCGTGTCATGGACGAGGCGGATGTTTTCCTTGCGAGTGTTTTCCAGCAACCGGGCACGGTGCTCCAGGGTGCGGCGGCGGGCGTCGTCGGCAACGCTGAGCTCCATGTCGGTTAGCTGCGCCTGCACCGCGTGGTGGGCCAGCAGCATGATGACGATGGCCGCCACCATGAAGGTCAGGTCCAGCAACTGCTGCCGCCACTCCAACCGCGGCAGCAAGGCCAGAGGCGGTATGAGTGACAGCGCCGCCAGCGTGATCCATGGGGCGGGGCTGCCCCGTCGCAGCAACACCAGGTACATCAGGACCGTCCACACCCAGAGGTTGCTGTGCCAGATCAGCGGGCCGCCGAGCATCATGCCCAGGCCCGTGAGCCACATCCCCGACGCGGTGACGATGGCGATGGGCCAGTGCAGCTTCAAGTCGAGCAGCGCCGCGATGGCGGTCAGCACGTGGCCAGCCAGGATCGTCGCCAGGCCCGCGACCGCCAGGGGATGAAGATCGGGGGTCAGCATGTCCTGCAGCGGCGTGATCCCCTGCAATACGGCAGCGAGACCCACGCCGAGCCCCAAGAGGCGGCGCATTGTGGTCGCAGGATCCGGAGATTGCATCGCGGGCATTCTCCCACGGTCCACTCACAAAGGTGGAATAACGTCTGACTGGCTGTCACTCAGTGAGACGGTGCGATGCTCAGATGTTGGGAGGATCGCGAGAATGTGGGCGACGGTGAGGCGTCGAATATTTGTACGACACCCCTTGTCCCGAGGGGGCAGAGTAGCCTTGGGTCATGGAGAGCATTCGCTGGGGAATCATTGGGGCCGGGGCCGTAGCGGACATTGTCGCAGGCGATTTCGCGTACGTGCCTCGGGCGGAGTTGGTGGCCGTCGCGGCACGGAGCCAAGAACGCGCCGAGAGACTGGCATCGAAGCACCGGATTCTCCGCGCCTACGGCGATTACCGCGCTCTGCTGGAGGCCGACGACATCGACGTCGTCTACATCGCCACCACCCACCCGCAGCACCGGGACATCGCGCTAGCCGCGATCGCGGCGGGCAAGGCCGTGCTGGTGGAGAAGGCGTTTACCGCGACTTTGGCGGGCACGGAGCAGGTGGTGCAGGCGGCCCGCGCCGCGGGCGTGTTCGCGATGGAGGCCATGTGGACGCGGTTCCTGCCCGCGGTGGCCGCAGCGCGCGAGGTCGTCGCGTGGGGGCGGATCGGCGAGGTCCTAGGTGTGCAGGGCGACCTGTGCGCCTTCCGGCCCTACGACCCCGAGAATCGGCTGTGGAACCCTGATACCGGCGGCGGCGCTGTCCTCGACCTGGGGGTCTACGTCGTGTCCATGGCGCAGGCGTTCCTGGGGACGGCGCGCGCGGTGGAATGCGTCGGGCGGCTGGCGCCCAACGGGGTGGAATCGGCGGCGACGATGACCATCGCCTATGTGGGCGGGGGCACCTCGACGCTGACCTGCGGCTTCGACCTGCACGGGCCCGGGCGGATGGCGGTCTTCGGTACGAAGGGTTGGGTCGAGATCGAACCGCGCTTCCACCACCCCACGACAATTTCGGTGCACCGCTCGGGGGCGCTTCCGCGGATCATCGAGGCCAAGCAGACCGGGCGGGGCTACGCCCACGAACTGATGGAGGTCAGCGATCGCCTTCTGCTGGGCGAGACCGAGTCCACCATCATGCCCCTGGATGACACCGTCGAGGTCATGAAGGTCCTGGAGGACTGCCTGACGCAGCTGGGCCGACCCCAGCAGGAGGCGCGGGTCACGATCTGACCCGGCCCCGTTGCTGCCGCGCTGGGCTACAGGGATGCGGCCATGCGCCGGACGCCTTCGGTGATCAGTTCCTTCGAGGTGGCGAGGTTGACGCGCACGAACTGGGTGGCCGCCGGGTCGTAGTCGGTGCCCATGCCGAACCGCACCCGCCCTTTCTGGTAGAACTCCTGGCCCGGGTTCTTCAGGCCGAGGGGGGAGCAGTCCACCCAGGCCAGGTAGGTGGCCTCGGGGAGGCTCCAGGACAGTTGCGGCAGCTGGCGGGTCAGTTCGGCGGCGAAGTGAGCTTTGTTGTCTGTGATCTCGGCGCGGGCTTCAGCCAGCCAGTCGCGGCCGTGGGTGAGCGCCGTCGAGTGCGCCGTCACGCCGAAGTAGCTGGCCTGCTCGGCGATGATGTCCGGCAGCTTCGCTAAGTGATGAGCGGCCTCGGCGCCGGCGACCAGCAGGCCCGCCTTCAGGCCCGCCAGGTTCCAGGCCTTCGACGCCGCGGTCACGATCAGCGCCCGCTCGCCGCCCGGCACCTTCCCGATGGGGGTGTGCTCGGAGGCCGACAGCGGCGCGTGGATTTCGTCGGAGATCACCACCACATCGAACCGGTTGGCCACCTCCATGACGCCGGTCAATTCGTCGGCGGTGCAGACCGTTCCCCAGGGGTTGTGGGGGGAGCACAACAGATAGGCAGTGGGGCGTTCCCGCTCGAAGGCCTCGCCTAGGGCCGCTAGGTCGAGCCGCCCCTCGGCGGTCATGGGGACCTCGACGATGCGACGATTTGTCGATCGGCAGACCGCGCGGAACGGTGGGTAGATCGGCGTGTTGATGACCACCGCGTCACCGGGCTGGCTGGTGGCCAGCAGCAGTTCCCGCATCCCGGTGACGACATCGCAGGCCAGCGACATCGTCGACGGATCCGGCTCCCAGCCCCAAATATCGCGGGAGAACCCGGCGAAGGCCTCCTGATAGTCGGGCAGTTCCGGGTAGCCGGTGTCCCCTTCGGCGATCATCCGCGACAGCACCTCGACCACCTCCGGGATCGGGCGGGCGTCCATCTCAGCCACGAACATCGGCAGCACATCCGGTTCGAAACGCGCCCACTTGATGGAGCGACGGCGGCGAAGGGTTTCCAGGGGGATATCGAAGATGGCCATGAGGGGAGTCTACGGCCGCGCCCCGGTGCATGCAGCCGGGCACCCCGTCGCACGATGACCGATTTCCGTTCCCCCTTGCACATGCGACTAGAAGGTTCTAGTATTGCGTCTACTAGAACCTTCTAGAACATGGTCGTTCGGAGGAGAACCATGACCAAGACCCCGCGAGTGGCGCTGATCGGCACCGGCCGCATCGGCACCCACCATGCCCACACCATCCACCGCGAGGTCCCCGACCTCGACCTCACTGTGCTGGCCGACCCCGCCGAAGGGGTAGCCCAGCGCCTCGCCGATGCGCTCGGTGTCCCGGCCGCCACCACCGATCCGCTGGCGGCCGCAACCAGCGACGACGTGGACGCTGTCGTCATCACCACCCCGGCCCGAACGCATGTCGATCTCGTGTCGGCCGCCCTGGGCGCGGGTAAGCACGTCTTCGTCGAGAAGCCCCTCGCCCTGACCTTGGACGACAACGACCGCGTCACCGCCCAGGCCGCGGCGGCGGGCCGGGTGCTGCAGGTCGGGTTCAACCGCCGCTACGACCCTGGTTTCGCGGCTGCCAGGAAGGCCATTGCTGATGGCGTCATCGGCGATGTGCAGCTGCTTCGGTCTGTCACCCGCGACCCCGGGCCGTTCAGCGCCGATCCCACCCGCGTGCCGCAGTGGACGATCTTCTACGAGACCCTCATCCACGACTTCGACCTGCTGAACTTCTTCAATCCCGGAGCGCGCGCCGTCAACGTCTTCGCCCGCGCGGACGCCCTCGTAGTCCCCGACCGCCGCGACCTCGGCTTCCTCGACACCGCGCTGGTCAGCATCCGTTACGACAATGGCGCCTTCGCCACCGCCGAGGCGAACTTCTCCGCGCTCTACGGTTACGACGTCCGCGGCGAGGCCTTCGGCAGCAAAGGCATGGTGACGGCAGGTGACGCCCGCCTCACGTCGATGACCGCCCACGTCGCCGACGGCATCAACGTCACCACTGGTCGCAGCGACACCGAGCTGATGCACTCGTCCTATCTCGGCGAGTTCCAGACCTTCGCCCGCGCCGTCGTCGACCCGGGCCAGCCCCACCCGACCGGGGTGGACAACCGCCGCAGCCTGGAGATTGCGCTGGCCTGCATCCGTTCCGTCGAGGAGTCCCGCCCCGTCGACATCAGCGAGGTGACCTCATGACCATCACCCTGGCCGCCAGCGCCGAGACCATCTACACCGACCTGCCGTTCCTCGACCGCGTGCGACGCATCGCCGACCGCGGCCTGCAGGTTGAGATCTGGGACTGGAGCAACCACCTCGACGACCTCGACGCCCTGGCCGTCGGCGATGCCGAGATCGTCTCCATGACCGGCTACCTGCGAGGTAACCTCACCGACGACGACGGCATCGCCGAGTTCCTCGCCACCGCCGAGGAATCCCTCGCGGTGGCCGAACAGCTCCACTGCCCACGCCTCAACGTCCACGGCACCGGCCTCGACGGCAAGGGCCTGCCCGTCAAGCCCGTCGAGGTCGTGACCGGGACGATGTGGGCGAAGGCCGCCCTGACCCTGGAGAAGCTCGCCGCCCTCGGCGAGCGCGAAGGCCGTGTCTTCACCCTGGAGAACCTCAACCTCGCCGTCGACCACCCCGGCACCCCCTTCGCCCGCGCCGAGGACACCCTCGCGCTGGTTTCCGCCGTCGACTCGCCCGGCCTGCGCCTCAACCTCGACCTCTACCATGCGCAGATCGGGGAGGGGAACCTCATCGAACTGTGCCGCCAGTGCCTGCCGTGGATCGGCGAGATCCAGGTGGCCGACGTCCCCGGTCGCTGTGAACCAGGCACCGGCGAGATCAACTATCCGGCCATTGCCGCCGCCCTGCGCGACATGAGCTTCGACGGCACCGTAGCGCTTGAGGCCTTCGCCAAGAGCGACTCTGACGCCGCCCTCGACGCATTCGTCGCGGCCTTCGCCTGAGCCACCCCAACGCCGCAGGACCCCTCGACGATCCGGGGGAACGACGGCGCAGCCTCCGGGGAACGCAACCACCGGTCCCCGGGTTCGGCCGTCGGGTCGAAGGGGCCCCGACCGATACCGATTGCCGTGCGCCCACTGGGCCACGGCAGGGCCGGGCGGCCCGCAACCCCGCCCGGTTCCAGAATGGAGGTTTACGCATCCTTGAGATGCGAGACATCAAGGTTCAGTTCCCCGGTGTGCTCGCCCTCAAGGGGGTCCCCTTCGACCTCAACAAGGGCGAGGTCCACGCCCTGATGGGGGAGAACGGCGCCGGCAAGTCCACGCTGATGAAGGTGCTGGCCGGCGTCAACACCAGCTATGAGGGCAGCATCACGTACAAGGGCGAGGAGATCGTCGCTCGCAGCATCCCGGAGCAGCGCAGCCGCGGCATCAGCATCATCTTCCAGGAGATGGAACTGCTGCCCAACCTCACCGTCGCCGAGAACATCTTCCTCGGCCGCCAGCCCATGGGAGCCCTGGGCATCGACTGGACCACCATGAACCGCCAGGCCCGCGAACTGCTCGACGGCATCAACACCCCCGTCTCGGAACGCGCGCTGGTCTCGTCTCTCAGCGTCGGGCAGATGCAGATGGTGGAGATCGCCAAAGCGCTGTCGTTCCGCGCGGATGTCATCATCATGGACGAACCCACCGCCGCCCTCACCGGCAAGGAAGTCGACGCCCTCTTCGACAACATCCGCGACTTGAAAGCCAAGGGCGTGGCCATCTGCTACATCTCCCACCGGCTGGAGGAGATCCGGCAGATCGCCGATCGCGTCACCGTCTTCCGCGACGGCGGCTACGTCGGCACCCGTGACGCCGCCGAGCTCAGCGTCGACGAGATGGTGGCCATGATGGTGGGCCGCGAAATGGACGAGTACTACCCACGGGTCGAGACCGCGCCCGGGGACGTGCTGCTAGAACTCAAGGACATTCGACGCGGCGACGTCCTCAAAGGGGTCTCGATGCATGCCCGGGCCGGTGAGATTACGGGCCTCTACGGCCTCATGGGCGCCGGGCGGACCGAGCTGATGCGCGCCGCCTTCGGGGCCGACCCGCTCGATGCCGGACAGGTCCTCGTCGACGGGGTGCCGGTGAGAATCCGCAGCCCCCGCGACGCCAAAGCCCACGGCATCGCGCTGCTCACCGAAGACCGCAAACAGCAGGGCCTCATCCTGGACTTCGACCTCAACAAGAACATCACCCTGGCGAACTTCGACGCCGCCATGGGACCGTTCGGTTTCGACGAGCGGAAGGAAACCCGCCGCAACCAGGAACTCGCCGACTCAGTGCAGGTCAAGACACCGTCGCTGAAACAGAGGGCCCGCAACCTATCCGGCGGCAACCAGCAAAAGGTGGTGCTGGCGAAATGGCTCGGCACCGACTCGAAGATCTTCATCTTCGACGAGCCGACGCGCGGCATCGACGTCGGGGCCAAGGCCGAGATCTACCGAATCATGAACCGGCTCAAGCAGGACGGAAAGGCCGTGATCGTCGTCTCGTCCGAACTGACCGAGTGCATGGGCATCAGCGACCGCATGTACGTCATGCACGAAGGCCGCATCACCGGCCTGATCGAGGGTGAGGGGATGGCGGGACTCACCGAGGAGACCGTCGTCGCCTACGCCACCGGAACCAAAACCACCCAGTCCTTCCCCAAGGAGCAATCATGACCACCACCCCGACCGAAGCCCAGCGGCGGCACTTCGGTGTGAACTCCACAAACGTCACCTCGGCGGCTGTGCTGATCGCGCTGTGCCTGCTGCTATCCGCGCTGTCCCCAGCCTTTCGCAATCCCCAGAACCTCATCAATGTCCTACAGCAGGTCACCGTCAACGCCATCCTCGCCTTGGGCATGACCATGGTGATCTTCACCGGCGGCATCGACCTGTCCGTCGGCTCGGTCGTCGCCTTCAGCGGCATCGTCATGGGCATCCTGATCGTCGACATGGGGGTCAACCCATGGCTGGCCGCCATCGTCGGCATTCTGTTGGGGGCGGTGTGCGGCACGATCAACGGCGTTCTGATCTCTAAGTTCCGGCTCCAGCCGATGATCGCGACGTTGGGCATGATGAGCATTGCGCGCGGCGCGGCGCTCACCCTGGCCGGTGGCCGCACCATCTCCGGCTACCCGCCCGAGTTCACGTGGCTGGGCAACGGCACCATTCCCGGCACCACCATCCCGGTGCAGGTCATCTTCATGCTGCTGCTGTACCTCTGCGCTTACTACTTCATGCGCTACCGCCGTTTCGGCCGGGCGCTATATTCCATCGGCGGTAACGAGGAGGCGACGCGCTTGTCCGGCATCAACGTGTTCAAGTTCAAGACGCTGTCCTACACCGTCGCCGGTGCCCTGGCGGGCGTCGCGTCGGTGGTGCTGGTCGCCAAGCTGAATTCGGCCCAGTCCATTGCCGGGCAGGACTACGAGCTGGATGCCATCGCGTCGGCCGTCATCGGCGGTGCCAGTCTGCTGGGCGGCGTCGGGTCGATCTGGGGTTCGCTGATGGGCGCGCTCATCATCGGTGTGATCCGCAACGGGCTGAACCTGCTGAACGTGTCCTCGTACCTGCAGAAGCTGATCATCGGCGTCATCATCCTCATCGCCGTGCTGGTGGATGCCTTCCGTAACCGATCACGTTCCTGAGGGAGGTGCCGCGATGAAGAGAATCCTGTCTCTGCTGCTGACGCTGGCGGTGCTGCTCGGGCTGTCGAGCTGCTCCAGCACACCCCGCGACCAGGACGGTGTGACGCGAATCGCCTACATCGTCAAAGCCATGAGCGACGAGTTCTGGACCGACATGCGGGCTGGCGCGGAGGAGTACGCCGCCGCCAATGACATCGAGTTGACGTTCCAGGCCCCTGACAAGGAAACCGATGTGGAGCGGCAGATCCAGATGGTGGAAAATGCCCTGGTTTCCAAGGCCGATGCCATCATCTTGTCGGCCGCCGATTCGAAGGCGCTCATCCCCGTCATCGTCCGGGCTAACCGGGCCGGGGTGCCAGTCATCCTGGTCAACGACACCATCGACCCCGACGCCCTCGCGGCGCACGGTGGGTATGTCGCCACCTACGTGGGAATCGACCAATACGCAGCCGCCGAACTGGCCGGGGTACATGCCGTCGCCCAGCATCCCAGCGGTGGGAACGTTGTTCTGCTGGAGGGCATCGCCGGTGTGAGCGCGTTGCAGCAACGGCTCGACGGGTTCAAGGACCAGATCGATGTGGCCGGGAATTTCACGATCGTCGCGTCCCAGACCGCGAACAACGACCGCAACCAGGCGTTCAACGTGATGCAGAACGTCTTACAATCCAACCCCGAGGTGGACGTCGTGTGGGCCATCAACGCCGAGATGGGCCAGGGCGCCGTCCAGGCCATCCAGCAAAGTGGTGTTACCCGACCCATCGCGGTCTACGATTTCGACGCCTCCGCCGATGATCGCGCCACGATCCGCAACGGGACGATGGTCGGCTCGGTCGCCCAGTTCCCCAAGCTCCAGGCCGCGGGCGCCCTCAAGGCGGCGATCGACGCCATTGAGGGCAAGGAGCTTGAGGACCACGTCGTCACCAAGGCTGAACTCGTCACCAAGGAAAACGTGGACACGCTCGATTCCTGACCGGCCCGGCCGTGGGCGGAACAGACCAGCATCGGGTGGGACCGGAACCTAGTCCGGCCCCACCCGGTCGGGGAGCTTGGCTGAAGAGTCCCTCACGTGGTGAAGTAGCTTGTCACATTTGGGAGGGAGAATCGTGGCTCGTAGACCTACGCTGGTGGACTTGGCCGAGGCCAGCGGGTATTCCGTTGCGCTCGCCTCAATCGTGATGCGCGACGCGCCCGGAGCGTCCGAGCAGACCCGGGCTCACGTCAAGGAGGTCGCCCGCAGGATCGGCTACCAGCCGAACTGGCTGGCGCGGGGTCTGCGGCGCAGTAACTCTGGGCTGATCGGGGTGAGCTTCGCCATCAGCCACCCCTTCCACGCCGACCTGGTGCAACACCTCTACCAGGCGTCGTTCGGCAAACCCATCGACCTCGTGCTCAGTGCCCACCTGCCCGGACGGTCGGAGAAGGAGGCCGCCGCGACGCTGCTGGATAAACGCTGCGAGGCCGTCGTGCTGCTCGGCCCCACTCTGCCTGACGGGGACGTCGCGGAACTGGCCGCACACGTGCCCGTGATTGCGGTCGCCCGTCGCCTCGACGGCGTCCCGCGCGTCGACATCGTGCGTTCTGACGACTACGCGGGGGCGGTCATGGCCGTGGATCACCTGGTCGCGCTGGGGCACCGGCGCATCGCGCACATCGACGGCGACACGCAAGCCGGCGCACCCGAGCGCCGCGCAGGATTCCACGATGCCATGGCACGGCACGGACTGACCGCGGAGGCCCGGATGGTGCCCGGCGGGATAGAGGAAACCGCCGGCTACGCCGGTGCCATGCGGTTGTTCGACGACGGCCCGGCCCCCACTGCGATTTTCGCGTTCAATGACGAGTGTGCTGCGGGGGTGTTGTCGGCGGCCGCTGTGTTGGGTCGTGATGTGTCGGGTGACCTCAGCGTCGTGGGCTATGACGACTCGCGTCGCGCGCAGATCACCCGTGTCCCGTTGACCACCGTCGCCCAGACGTACAACGCGCTGGCTGAGGCAACGATTGAGCGGGTCGCGGCGCAGATTGCGGACCGTGATGAGGCTCGGGAAGTTGTCACTACGCCGGAGTTGGTCGTCCGTGAGTCGACGGGCCAGGTGGGGGACAGGCACTGACCTGGGTGCTCCTGAGGTGTTGAGCTGATCTGTCCAGGGTCTGAGGAGACCCCCACTGTGGTCCCATGTTTGCCCGGATGCGGGGAAACCCTTGCGCGGTTGCGGCGTCTGGGTTTAATCTAAGCGCAGCAACGCGGAAGTTGCTCACTCGAAAGGCGGCTAATATGACCCCCCTAGCTCCGGGATGATTCCATCGGGATTCTTTCAGAAATAATTCTGGCTCATATTGGTTGAGCTATGAGAATGTGATCTCCACATTTCGACGGGGAGTAACCCCGTGATGAGCTAGCCAAGGATGGTTAACCATGATTTGTCCTAATCGGGACCGGATATCGGCTGCCCTGCGCCGCCTAGTCGTCAATCCGGTGGCTGTCGCCGGGCTGTTGGCTTCCGGATGTAGCGGGGCGTCGCAGGGTAGTGAGGAAGTCTCACCAGGCCCGGCGCCCACTCTTCGCAATGCCGCTGAATACAGCCTGCCCTTGATGGGGTATGTGCCTAGTTATGAGGAACGACTGGTGGTGGATCGGGGTGTCTCAGCGCGGCAGGTTGCTTGCGCGGCCCGGTATGGGGTGGTGATCTCGCCGGAGGAACCGGATCCCAACTCGCTAGAAGCAGAATACGACCAGTCGCGCCGTTATGGGGTGGTCGATCGCTCTGAGGTGGAGCAGTACGGCTACGGTCAGAAGCCCTCTAGCTATGTTGAGCCAGATCGGGAATCTCGGGTTTCTGAGCCCGGACGCGATGAAGTGTTATCGGGGAAGACCGACTCTGGTGAGCCGAGCTCGATGCGGGACCAGGATGGTAATCCGTTGCCTGATGGGGGGTGTGGAAAGATTGGCTGGGACGATATCCGTGAGGGAACAGATATCGGGACCGAGCTTCCTCAGCAGCTTTTGGGCGAGGCCTATAGCTTGATGCTCGAAAATGCGGATTTCCAGGCTGCCGAGAAGGATTGGGTGGCGTGCATGAAGCGGTCGGGGTATGACTTTGAGCATCGCTGGGATGCGGGGAATTCCGTTGGTGGAGAGGACGAGCAGCGGCAGCGGGAGATGGCGTTGCTGGACCTGGGGTGTGCGGAGGAGGTCAACTACGTCGGTAGGGCATACGCGGTTGATGTGGCTATTCAAAATAAGCTGATTCAGGACAACGAGACCGGCCTACGCGGAGCGCTGGACGTGCAGCGGAAGGTACTCGAACGCGCGAAGGAAGCCCTCAAGTGATCATCGCTGCCAGGCAATGGGGGCTGCGGCCGTGAAGGCGTGGGTGAGGCGCCATCCGCTGGTGGCTCTCATTGTCCCAGCCATGGTGATGCTGCTGGTGGGATTAGCGGCTGGAATATTTCGTGAAGTCGCCAGCACAGGTGGCGGCGGATGCGGCCCCGCCCAGCCCTACCACTCTCACCGCGCTGGTGGAGTACGGCACGGTGCAGCGCACCGAATCCGCTGATGCCCGCATCCAAGCCACCGCCCCGGAAACCGTCGTGCCGGCCCCGCCGGGCAGCGCTGAGAAGGCAGTCGTCTCGGCTGTGCACGTCACAGCCGGACAGAGCGTCGAGGCCGGAACCTCGCTGGCCGATGTGGCTGGGCGCCCCACCTTCGTGTTGCCCGGCGAGCTGGCCGCCTACCGCACGCTTGGGCCAGCGATGACCGGCCCCGACGTCACCCAGCTGCAGGTTGCCCTTCGAGGCCTGGGCTATCAGATCCCCGAAAACGAGGGCACCTTCGGGCCCGCCACCAAGGAAGCGGTAACGGCGCTGTACCAGGACCGCGGTTACAGCGCCACCCGAGTCGGCGACGAGGAAGCCGACGCTGCCGAGAAAAACAAGGTGGCTGCCGAACGGGCCGTAGCGACAGCCAAGACAACACTGAGCCGCGCCGAACGCGACCACAAGGCAGCGAAGGACGGTGACTCCGGCGGCGAAGGGCAACAGGCGTCGGGCGCCGATGCCGTTGAGGATGCAAAAATTGCGCTCGCCCAGGCGAAGGAAGACCTTGAGGCGGCTCAGAAGGCGCTCAACATTGCCCGGGAGGCTGTCGGCCCCCAGGTTCCCCTCGGCGAGGTCGTGTTCTTAAGACGCCTCCCGGCCGTCGTTGACAGCGTCGGCGTCAGCCCCGGAGCCGAAGTCGGGCAGGGCACCATCACGCTTGCCTCGGGTGAACTGGCCGCGGTGGCGAAGTTCACCAAAGCGCAGGGTGCGCGGTTGGCGGTCGGAAGCTCCGCCACCCTCGTCACCAGCGACGGCACCCGCACCGATGGCGTCGTCGCGGACGTTACCGCCCTCAAACCCGAGGAAGGCCAAACCGAGGGCGCCATCCAAGTGACTGTGACCCCCGTAACCCCGCTCGACGCGGGACTCCGCGACACCACCGTCCGCGTCAACGTGGCCGTCTACACCTCCGAACAAGAAACCCTCAAGGTTCCCGAGGCCGCCATCATCACCGGCGCCGACGGGAAGAGCCGTGTCCGCGTCGAGGACAGCGCCGACTCCTTCCGGGACGTCGAAGTGATCGTCGGCGAGTCCGGCGACGGGATGGTGGGCATCACCGTTGCCGACGGCAGCGAACTCGCCGCCGGGAACTCCGTCGTAGTCGGGATGAGCCGGTGACGGTACTCGAGTTTCGCCAAGTGACCCGGACCTTCCCGGGGCCAGTGCCGGTCGAGGCCCTCAAAGAATGCAGCTTCACCGTAGAACAAGGGCAGATGGTCACCATCGTCGGCCCCTCTGGCTCAGGAAAGTCGACGCTACTGAACCTGGCCGGGCTGCTGGATCGTCCAAGCACCGGAAAGATCCTGGTGAACGACCTGGACACCACGGAATTGACTGAGGCGGCCCGGACCGCGCTGCGGGGCCGGAGCATCGGATTCGTGTTCCAGGCCTTCCATCTCATGCCACATCGCAGCGTCGCCGAGAACGTCGCCATGGCTGGCCTATACCAGGGTCTCGCCGTTGAAGAACGCATGTCCGCCGCCCACGAAACCATCGAACTGGTCGGCCTCAACCACCGGGTGACGGCGCGCACAGGACTGCTGTCCGGTGGCGAACGGCAGCGCGTCGCCATCGCCCGCGCCATGGCGGCACGACCCGCCATCCTGCTGTGTGACGAGCCCACCGGAAACCTGGACAGCGTCAATTCAGACGCCATCATCGAACTGTTGTCCAGCCTCAATTACGCCGGGACCACCGTGGTGATCATCACTCACAATCCCGAGATAGCCAGTATCGGGCGTCAGCGGTTGCGGCTGCACGACGGGGTGGTCACTGATGAGTCCGACTGAACCCGAGCAACTCACGCAACGCAGCCGAATCCGACCGCGAGTGCTGCTGGGCGAGGCCATGGCAGGCATCACCCAGCGGCTCGGCCGGTCAGTGCTGACCGCCCTGGGTACCGTCCTGGGCGTGGCGGTGCTGGTGGTGGTGCTGGGACTGACCACCTCCGTGTCGGTGCAGGTCACCAGCCAGTTCAGCTTGGTGGAGGCAACGCAAGTGCGGGTAGCGCAGGCCCAGCGGTCCGGCCCGCGGATCGGGTCGCTGGCGTTCCCGCTGGACGCGGAGGAACGTGCCAAAGCGATTGACGGAGTCAGTGGCGCCGGTCTCTATTGGCAGCTGCTGGGTCAGCAGGCCACCAGCCCTCCCGCGCAGCGCAACGTCCCGGTGCTAGCCGCGTCGCCCGGAATCTTCGAGGTTGCAGGGGTCACCTTCTCCCAGGGGCGTGCCTTCGACGTCGGGCATGACCAGCGGCAGGCGCGGGTCGCCGTCGTCGGTAGTGGCGCCGCCCGCGACCTGGGGATCAACGACCTGTCCCGTCGCCCGGCCATCGTCATCGATGGGGTGCACTTCACGGTGATTGGCATCATTGACGACACCACGCGGCTGCCCGAGCTGCTTGCCGATGTCGTTGTCCCGCTGCAGACCGCGCATGCGCTGTGGCACGATCCGGTGCCGGAGGCGCAGATCAACCTCATCGTCGGCGTCGAGGCCGGGGCTGCCGAGGTGGTGGGGCCCCAATTACCGGTAGCGATGTCAGCCACTCAGCCCGAACGTTTCGACGTGACGCTGCCGCCGAATCCGAAGGGGCTGCGCGCGGCTGTGGACGCCCAGCTGAGCAGTCTGTTCCTGGGCTTGGGTGCGGTGTGTCTCATCGTGGGCATGATCGGCATCGCCAACACCACCATCGTCGCCGTCATTGAGCGCACCGGTGAGATCGGGTTGCGCCGCGCGATGGGGGCGCAACCCCGTCACATCGCCGCTCAGTTCCTGCTGGAGGCCGCCATTCTCGGCGCGCTGGGCGGCCTCATCGGCACCAGCCTCGGAGTCATAGCAATCGTGGGGATCTGCGCCGCACTCACCTGGACAGCGGTGGTGCCCCCGTTGCTGGTGGCCGCAGGCCCCATCGTCGGGCTGCTGGCGGGCACGTTAGCCGGGGTCTACCCGTCCCTGCGGGCCTCCCGGCTGGAACCCGTCGAGGCCCTGCGCGCCTGACCAGTCCGGTGTTACGACGAGGGCGCGAACGACAGCGCTTCCTGCCCAGTTCGGCAACGAGTTCGAACGTGTGCTGAAGGGGCGAGTCAGCATGCATAGCGTCGGGGTTGCGCATACGTAATAGCGCCGAGAGGGTTGCCAGCCTTCAGGTGATCCCCCAAGGATGGGAGTGTCAGGTCACGACTTAAACAACTGGCCGAGGAGGACGGTGATGTCCGGGGTGGCAGCGGAGCGACAGAATTTCGTCCGTGCGTACACCAGGATACTGGTTTCGAGCTGGTCTGACGGCTCATATTTGGCGCGCCTGCTGAGGTCGCCTCGGGAGGTTCTTGCCCGGGAAGGACTCGAAGTTCCGGATGCGGTTGAGGTGCGCATCCAGCATGCTGCGATTCCGATCTGGGAAACCGAATCATCCGACGCCGCTTTAAACGCGCAGGTTGACTTATGGTTGGCGGCGAGGGATGCCGGTGAGTTCGTGCTGTACCTTCCCGACGCCCCGGAGAATCGAGGGAACTGAAGATGCCACATGCTATTACTGCCAGTGGACTGCGAAAGACATATGGCGATTTTGTTGCGGTCAATGGTTTAGATCTCCAGGTGAATACCGGAGAGGTCTTTGCTTTCCTGGGGCCGAACGGCGCCGGGAAGACCACGACCATCGACATTTTGACCGGGGCGCAGCGTCGCACTAGCGGCGCTGTGGAGGTGTTAGGGAGGGACCCGCAGCGTGATGAGCGGGGCTGGCGTGCTCAGGTTGGGGTGGTGCCGCAGGGCACTGCCGTATATCCGACGCTCACCGTGACCGAGATCATCGACCACTTCGCGGCGTTCTATCCCGACCCCTTCCCAACGGGAGAACTCGTCGACTTGGTGGGCCTCGGGGCGAAGGCCAACGTGGTGGCGCCGAAGCTTTCCGGCGGCCAGCGGCGACGACTTGACGTTGCCGTCGGCATGGTCGGGCGACCCAAGCTGTTGTTCCTGGATGAGCCGACGACGGGGCTCGATCCAGAAGCAAGACGGGAGGCCTGGGATCTGATTCGCCTGCTCACCGGTCAAGGAATGACCACGGTGCTCACCACCCACTACCTCGACGAGGCGCAGGAACTGGCGCAGCGGGCCGGGATCATCGTGCGGGGCCGCATGCTCCACGTGGGCACCTTGGGTGAACTGGCCCAGATGAGCGGCCACACCCACAGGGTGTCCTACGCCTTGGACCCGGTGGCCGATGTTCCCTCCTCCTTGGCGGAGCGGCTGGACAGCGCCCCCGGCACCAGCCTGTACGCCACCAATGAGCCCAGCGCTGTGCTCCGGTTGCTGTTGGCGGCAGCCGACCGATGTGGAGTTCATGAGCTCCCCGGCCTTCAGGTTGTACAGCCCAGCCTGGAGCAGGTCTATATCAGCATGATCGAAAGCGCGAAGGAGGAGTGGGCATGACCGCAACACATGCGGCGAATCCGCTGCATATGGAAAACCAGGCGCCGAGACCTCGCATGCCTGGGTTGATCGCTGCGTGCATGGCACGCTGCAAGGCGGAGATGAAGGGGTTCTTCCGAGACTGGTCGAACTTGCTCTTCAACATGGCCCTCCCGGTCATGATGATGATGGTCTTCGCGGCCGTGTTCCGGGGAAAGATCCCGGGAAGTGACATCGACTACAGGCTGCTATTCATCTCCGGAATGGTCGCAGTGGGTGTCATGAGTACCACCTTCCAATCGCTTGCTATCAGCATCACAAGCGACCGTGAAGAGGGGATCATTCGACGGCTGGCATCCTCACCGATGCCGCGTTCGGCTTACTTCGTCGGACTCATCGTGAAGGCGCTAGTCACCACGATCCTCGAAGTGATCGTACTCATCGCGCTCGGCGTCCTGGTCTACAAGCTGCCCATGCCTGCCGACCCTGAGCGTTGGTTCGCCTTGCTGTGGGTGTCGCTGCTCGGGGTGAGTTCCTGCTCGTTGCTCGGCATCGCCTACACTGCGCTGATTCCGAGTGCCCGAGCCGCGCCCGGGGCTGCCACCCCGCCGTTCATGGTCCTCCAGATCATCTCTGGTGTCTTTTTCCCGCTCATGATGATCCCGGCAGTGCTGCGCTACGTCGCCTACGCTTTCCCGCTGCTGTGGATGGCGAAGGGGCTGCGGTTCGTCTTCCTCCCAGACGAGATGAAGGTCAACGAGCCAGGTGGCTCCTGGGATCTCGGAACGGTGGCGCTGGTGCTCATCGCGTGGACTGTGGTGGGAGGTGTTCTGTCGGCTTTGACCTTCCGATGGCGAGGTCAACGTGTGAAGTAGGGGTTAGCCAAGAGTGCGGCTGGGCGGGACGTGAAGGGTTCTGCCCAGCCGCATAGCGCTGTTTTCGGGTGGGTGGGCTCAACCGAAGGCCTGCTGAAGTAGGCGCCATCTTTGGGTAGGCCCCGGAGAAGCGCACTCCAGGGCCTCTGCGGGCCCCTAAGTCACCGTGGAAGTGGCGGCTTGGGTTTTCTTGAAGAACTCAATCAGTTCTTCTCGGCCAGAGATGCCGAGCCGCCGGTAGATGTTCCTCAGGTGTGTGTCGATTGTGCGTTTGCTCAGGAATAAAGCTTCGGCCGCCTGGGCGTTCGTGCAACCAGCTGCGATCTGCTCGGCAACCCGCCACTCACTCTCGCTCAATTTTGTGCGCGTCCCCCTGGCTTCTGTCATGGTGTATTGGGCGGGCAAGTCGTTGAGGGTTCGCCAATCTTCCTCGGCCGCCGAGATATCATTGTGCAAGCATTCAGCTATCGCTTTGTCGTTGCGGGACAGAAATATCTTTTTTAGCTGCTGTTGCCAGTCGATGATTTTTGGATTTGTCAGGCAAGAAGATTTTAAGGTTTGGCCGGTAATAAAGTGCTTTTCGATTGCTGTTTGTATGCCACCATTTTTGTGGTCGAGGATCGCGGCACAATGCATTGCGAAGGCTCGCAAGACGGCATGAGCCCTGTCGCCCAGCGCGGGGCTGTTCACGGTCTGACTGGCTTCGGCTTGGAAATGCTGGACTGCAAGGCCGCAGCAGTGTGAGACGGTCGTGGCGCGCAGTTCTGTGCTGAGTTGTTCTGCTTGCGTCAGGAGTTCTTGGGCCAACTCCCTGTCTTTGTCCCGATAGGCCACCAGCGCGTGGGTTATGAGCACCCAGGCGCGCTCGGAACTGCGCGTGTTGGTCAGTGCCCGAGCTCGCCAGCACCAGACTGCGGCATGCTCGGTCATGCCATTCAAGCTTGTTGCAAGCCCGGCCAGGCAGCAGGCGAGCACCGGCAACCCGCCAGAAGACAGGCTATGGTCAGCAGTTAATTCGCGAAGCTGTGCGCATGCTGAGCGGCGCGTGAAGGCCCGCAGGCTAGCCAGGCCAGCTCGAATGATTGGTGCGGCAACTGACATGCTGCGGGCTAGGCCAACGATGCGTCGCAGTGCGCGTCGCCGCCGCCCAGGATGAATGCACGCTGTTGCTGGGGAACTCATGATCCACGCGAGTGCCGCTTGTGCCATGCGAGGATCATCGGGGTCGAGAGCGTCGAGCGCCTTTTCCGCCAACCCGGCAGCTAGAGCAGGATATTCGAGGACGACTAATGGGGAGAGGATCTCATAAGCCTCATCGGGAATAGCCTCGGCCTCGTTCAATTCTTGCAGTGCAGCTCCGAGTGCTTGCATGTCCGTGTCAGCACACAGCAGAGCCAGCCGGGTCGCCACGTCTGCCACGGACTCATCCTCAAGCAACTGAGGCAGCGCGCGCAGTATTTCGCGGCGCCCAGGGCGGGCAGCAGCATCCGCTACTTGCAAGATGGCCCTTGATGCGCCCGCCGACAGGCACAGATCGGTATCCCCGGTGAACAATTCAAGCAGTCCCAGGTGGTGTACGTCGCTTACTGAATCATCATCTAGGAGGGGGAGGAGAGTCTGGCGGGCGAGGCTGAATGACTCGGCGGCAAGGTGGGAGCGCAGCCGCTCCCACAGGGCCATAAGTAGGTCGGGAGGTATCTGCTCCGCCGCTAAAGCCGTGGTGAGCTGCCGAACGTGGTGGGTCCCCAGCGTCATGTTTCCCAGGCTCTGATCAACCTGAGTCGTACCGTGTGGGTCGCCGTTCAAGGCAAGATGTAGCAGAAAGGTTGCTTGACCGTGGGGGAAGGAAAACTGGGTGTGAACGACATGAGTGATGGCATCCGCTAGGGAATGGATGACGGCATTGTGTGAGATCGGCTCATTGTTCCTGACATGGCACAGTGCAGTCAGGAACAGGTGTACCAGGATGGGGTGACACGAACAGATACTCTGGATTACCTCCCGATACGGTTCAAGAGCGTCTCCCGTTTGGTCCGCCACAATCTGCCATACCTCTTCTGGCGGCACAGTGTGTTGCAGCAACAGCTGTGGGCGCAGGTGGCTGAGGCGTGCGACGATGGTGAACTCATCCTCGGCGTCATCTGTGACGACCACGACTCGTACCCCGCGACGCACCAACTTCTCGACCGCGGAAGTTAAATCAGGCTTCTTGCGGAACATGCCGCGGTCATCAATGCAAAGATCGGTCACCTGCCGTTCCAGAACCACGGCGAGCCACGCGTCGATGGCTGTGGTGGTTGTCTCGTCGGATCCGCCCTCGCCGCCGACGAACATGAGATCGCACTTTTCGGTGTGCCCTATCAGGTGGGCCTGAGTGTTGGTTTTGGGAGTTCCTCCCAGGGCCGCCGTCGGCCAGCCCGGTAGTTCACGCGCGATGATGGCGGGAGCAATATTGAGGGATCCAAGTTGGTGCGATGGCCGGCCGGGGGAGTCGATGTCGCCACGTGACTCCGTGGCGCCTCGAAGGGCCGGTTGACCGTCAACCTCCGCCCGGTTCAGATCCTCCATCACGACACACTCACCCCTAACACCTCGTCACGCGCAGTAGCGAAACCCCTCAGCCAACGTCATTGATCACTGATGATGCCGCCCACTGTACCGGTCTTTGGCGCCTTTGAGGAGAGTCTTCCGGTGTAGGTCTAGGAGGGCAGATCCTGCGGGGGTTTAGGTATCGCAGACGCGACACCTTACCCCGAAAAACTGAAGGGTATGTCGGGAAATGCGACAGTTGTGCGGCGGGTGTGGGTGGTGCTCATGGCCAGTCAAATGCCTCTGACTAGGTGACACGTGTCTGACTGGTGTTGGAATGTTGCTTCTGCTCACGTCCGGGGGATGCGAGGGAAGCTGCCGCGTCTGGCTGGAAGAATGCTAACGAAAGTTATCTACGAGCCCGAAGGATATTCACTCGCGCTACGTTGCGATGGGCTGTCGTGAGGCGAGAATCTAGGAATGGGTTGGCACAATTCGTGCACTCCTTGATTCGACTGTGTCGCGCGGTTGTTGGGCATTGAGGGTGGGAGTTGATCTTGGTGTCAAGTGGTGGAAGCAACGAGTAGGCGTTCGAAGGTTTCGCGTGGGGTGGGGTAGCCGAGGGTGGCTCTGGGGCGTTCGTTCAGTTCTTCAGCGATCGCGGTGAGGTAGGGCTGGTGTTGGAGGAGTTGTTGGTGCCTTTGGGGAGGTACTCGCGGATGAGTCCGCCTGTGTTCTCGTTGCTGCCACGTTCCCATGGGGAGTGGGGGTGGGCGAAGTACACCGGCATCTTCGTGGACAAGTGTCAACGCGGCGTGCCGGGCCAGCTCGGTACCCTGGCACCGAGGTGAGGGTGCCTTTCATCAGCTCGGGCAACCCGGAGACGTGCTCGATCAACGCGTCACACACCCTGGCGGAGTCTCTCCTCTTTCGGGAGTGCGAGGATGGTCACGAAGCGGGTGCTGCGCTCGCCCAGGGTGATCGCCGCACTCGCGCCGCGGGTACCGATGATCAACTCTGCTTTCCCCATGCCCCCGGGTGCTCGCCGATCCGCGGCCTCGGCCGGGCGGTCATCAATCACTGACCAACACCAACAAATGAGGAGGTCTTTGCGCTGTCCCACCAAGCAGCGAGGTTTGCGGTAGGTGCGTTTCGCTGCACAGCATGATCCCGTGCTCACGCAGGGTGAGTTTCGGCATCGCGTAGATCCAGGTTGAGAGGCGCCTCGTGCGAGATCACTCGCCCCCTGCAACCGGTGAGGAACCCTGACACGGCTTCAGCGTCTCACCCCCAGGTCTCAGCACGCAGCCTCCTCGGGGATCTGCCGGGGGGTCCTAGACCGGGCCAAGTCAGCCAACACCCGCCGCCGCAACTGCTCATCAGCATCCAGGACACGGACCTTCGGACGCGACCTCAAACGCTGTGCCACCACATCAGCCGTGACCGGGCGGTACCCGTCGCGGCCGCCATGATGAACACCCCTTCCGCCACACCACCGACAACGCCCCGACCAATCCGCTGCCCAATCTGCCGATACAAATCAGCCCTCCCGCAACCCCTTCCAGATCGCCGCCCGATCCATCACCGTCAACACCCGACGCAACCGATCTCTCCTCAAGCCCTTTGACAAGCACCGTTGCTACGACCCTATGACACCGCCGATGCCTCCTGTTGATCGTTGATGGCGCGGCCGGCCTCGCCTGCGTGGGTGAAGCTTGTGGTGTTCCGCACTGAGCGCAGGAGGGGGGCGAGCTGGCAACTTAACAGCTGTTACCGTCCGGCGGGTAGCGGGTAGGGGGTAGCGGGGAGACGAGGGGACGACAGGGGAGCTCTTGAACGATTCAATGGCCTGTATCTAGGGTTGTTGCAGGAGGAGGACCCACCGATGAAGCAACGTGTCAGAACCGCATTCGTAACTGCCCTGCTGTCGTTTATCGCCGTGCTGCTGCCTCAGCCCGCGCTCGGCGCACCTGGACAGGAGGAACGCTTACCCACCCCGCCGGAGCCGCCAGTGAACGTGCCCAACTACGGCACAACCGTCCGCCCCGACGGGACTCCCGTGGCGGTCGTGGTTCCCAGCGCGAAGGGCGGCATGCTCAACGTCGTCGATCTGACGACGGGGACCTCCACCCATCACCCGCTTAGCACGGAGGACATCGACGTCCAGACGTGGGCCTTCGCGACCCTGCCGGACCGCAGCCTGCTCATCGGAGCCGCCCACCACCTGTTCCGATACGACCCAAGCAAAGACATAGCGGAGAGCATCACCCAGCTCAGCCTCCCCAGCCAGGCTGGCTGGACACAGGTGGACGGGAAGTTCGAAACCATTTGGGACATTGCTGTGGACGAGGCAGGCACCGCCTACCTCAGCACCAACGGGAAAGGGAAGGGGGTTGGCGCGCACATCCTCACCTGGAGTCAGGGCCACGGATGGGGTTTGCTTCCCGGCGGTGTCCCCGTCACTAACGCCAAATACGCGCAGGCCATCGACTACGCCGACGGCCACGTCTACGTCGGCACGAGCGGCGCGCAGGTGCTGAAGGTCAACGTCGCCTCCGGGACGAAAACCGAAGTGCCGGTGTCCAGCGGTGCTCAGGGAAACTACGAATACCTAGAGGTTCATGGCGGCTGGCTGTACACCGACAAGCTTACTGAGCGCGGCACCGTCGCCTTCAACCTCGAAACCGGCGAGTTGCGGGATATCGGCAACTTCAGGGGGCATTTCGCGACCCGCCCCGGGGACCCTACCAGGGTGTACTTCGCACACCATGGGGAGACGTCCGGGCGTTGGCTGTACTCCTACGACCCAACCGCCGGACCCGACGCAGGGCCGACTCCGGTCCTGCACGACAACAACCTGCGCAGTCGGCTGAGCCCGTTGAGTTTCGCCAGCGCCGACTGGTTCGTCTCTAGCGAGATGCACTCCGGCGAGGTGAGCGTCGCCAACCTCGCCACCGGCACGGTAAACCTGTACCCCGACCTGCTGACGGTGGGGCCGCGCGTCATCCAATCCATGGCCGCTGCGGGCGACAAGCTCTACGCCTCGTGGTACATGACCACGGCAGCGCTGCTGGAGGTCACTCCGGGCCAGACCACCGCCGAAACCAGCTACGCCATGCCCGACTTCCCCGCCTCGCAGGCCGAGAGCATGGTCTCCGACGGCGACTTGCTCGCCACCGGCCTCTACCCGGGCGGCACTATCCGAATCCAGTCGCTCAGCAAACCGGACGAGGCCGTCACCCACAAGATCGGGTTCGACCAGGATCGCCCCTATGCGGCGATTTCCCTGGGCAATGGGAACTTCGCCTTCGGATCAGTGCCAAGCAGCGAGAAGCTCGGCGGGGCACTTAGCGTCTATCGGGACAAGACGCTGAAGACCTACCCGTTCCGCAACCTCAACTACGCCGACGGCCTCGACCGCACTCTGCTAACCGACCTTGCCCCGATCTCGCTGGCACACCGCGGAGACAAGATCTACATGGGCACCAGCAAACGCGGCGGCCACGACACGTTCGCTGGGACCGATGAGGCCTACGTCGTCGAGTTCGACCTCACCCAGGAGAAGGTCACCGCCATCACCCGGGTCTTCGAGAAGCAGGTGGCGGTGACGGGTCTGACCGTCGGCGCCGACGGGGTGCTGTACGGCATCACCGGCCAGCACGTGTTCTCGCTGATTGATGGGAAGGTCACCGGACAGCGGCTGACGACCAGGACTGAGGTCAACCGAAGCTGGATGCTCGAACGCGACGGGGTGCTGTACGCCGTCGTCGGAGGGCAACTACGCGCCATCCCCACCGGGAACATGGCCGCCGCCCATGTGATCGCCAGCAGCGGCCCCGGCGATGCCTGGATCATGGGACTCAGCCTCGGCGCGGACGGGTACCTGTACTACGCCAAGGGCGCGGAACTGTTCCGGCACAGCGTGCTGAAGGGCTGACGCGGACTGGATTTCCGGTTTCCCGCCATCGGGCCCATAATTGACGGGCATCGCAAGGCGACGATGGGGCCATCACCCCGGAGCTGCCGGAAGAACGGCGAGAGCTTATTAGAACCGGCTGCGAGCGACACTCGAGTGGGGCGCGGATTCGCGCCCAAGGAGGGTGGTACCGCGGGCCTCGGCTCGTCCCTCCGGTCGTGTTCGTCAACCGGAGGTCTAGATGAGTTCCTACAATGCGGTCCCTGCTGCTGTCGATTTCCCTGCCTTGGAGCACGAGATCATCGCGCTGTGGGCCGAGCGGGGTACTTTCGCGAAATCTCTTGAGGCCTCCGAGGGCGGCCAGCCCTGGACCTTCTTCGAGGGCCCGCCGACCGCCAACGGGATGCCGGGCACGCATCACATCGAGGCGCGGGTGTTCAAGGACCTGTTCCCGCGGTTCAAGACCATGCAGGGCTACCACGTCGACCGCAAAGCCGGCTGGGACTGCCACGGCCTGCCCGTCGAGCTCGCCGTCGAGAAAGAACTCGGCTTCTCCGGCAAACCCGACATCGAGGCCTACGGGGTGGAGGCGTTCAACGCGAAATGCCGCGAGTCCGTGCTGCGTCACGTCGACGCCTTCGCGGAGCTGACCCGTCGCATGGGCTACTGGGTCAACCTCGACGACGCCTACGTCACCATGACCCCCGAGTACGTGCAGTCATGCTGGTGGGCGCTGAAGCAGATCTTCGACAAGGGCCTGCTCCAGGAGGACTACCGCGTGGCCCCCTACTGCCCGCGCTGCGGCACCACCTTGTCGGATCACGAACTGGCGCAGGGCTACGAGGACGTCACCGACCCGTCGGTCTATGTGCGCTTCCCCGTCACCTCGGGGCCGCTCGCCGATCAGGCCGACCTGCTGGTGTGGACCACCACCCCCTGGACGCTCGTGTCGAACACGGCCGTCGCCGTCCATCCCGACGTCGACTACGTGGTGGCCACGCACCCCGAATACGGCACCCTGGTGGTGGCCGAGCCGCTGTTCGACACGGTGCTGGGCGATGAGTGGAGCCGCGGCCAGAACTTCCGTGGCTCCGAGATGGAGCGCTGGGGCTATCGGCGGCCCTTCGACCTCATCGAGTTCCCCGAGCCCGCCAACTACGTGGTGCTGGCCGACTACGTCACCACCTCCGACGGCACCGGCCTGGTCCACCAGGCCCCCGCCTTCGGCGAGGACGACATGCGGGTGTGTCGCGGCTACGGGCTGCCGTTCGTCAACCCCATCACCGCCGACGGCCGCTTCGCCGACGACATACCTCAGGTGGGCGGCCAGTTCTTCAAGGACGCCGACGCCGGTCTGGTGGCAGACCTGGACGCCCGCGGATTGCTGTTCCGCAAGCTCGACTACCTGCACACCTACCCGCACTGCTGGCGCTGCCACACCCCGCTGCTGTACTACGCCCAGCCGTCGTGGTACATCCGCACCACCCGCATCAAGGAGCAGCTGCTGGCCCAAAACGAGGCCACCACCTGGTACCCGGATTCGATCAAGCACGGCCGTTACGGCGACTGGCTGAACAACAACATCGACTGGGCGCTGTCTAGGAGCCGCTACTGGGGGACGCCCCTGCCCATCTGGCGCAACGTTGCCGACCCGCAGGACCTGATCTGCGTCGGCTCCCTGGCGGAGCTGAGCGAGTTGGCCGGTCGCGACCTGAGCGATCTGGACCCGCACCGCCCGTTTATCGACGACGTCGAGATCGTGCGCGACGGGGCCACCTACCGGCGGGTCCCTGAGGTGATCGACGCCTGGTTCGACTCCGGCGCCATGCCGTTTGCGCAGTGGGGCTATCCGCACGCGCCCGGCTCGGCGGAGAAACTAGAGGCGAACTACCCGGCTGACTTCATCTGTGAGGCCATCGACCAGACCCGCGGCTGGTTCTACTCGCTGATGGCGGTCGGCACTCTGGTGTTTGACCAGTCCAGCTACCGCAACGTCGTGTGCCTTGGCCACATCCTCGCCGAGGACGGCCGCAAGATGAGCAAGCATCTCGGGAACATCCTGGAGCCCATCCCGCTCATGGACAGCCACGGTGCCGACGCTGTCCGCTGGTTCATGGCCTGCTCCGGGTCGCCGTGGGTGGCGCGACGGGTCGGCCACAACACCATCGCGGAGACCGTGCGGAAGGTGCTGCTGACCTTCTGGAACACCGTCGCTTTCCAGTCGCTGTATGCGCGGGCTGCGGGCTGGGCGCCCGGCGGGGTGGCCCCGGCCGTGGCCGACCGCCATGTCCTCGACCGGTGGCTGGTTTCTGCCACAAACGAGCTGGTCCGCGACGCCACCGTCGCCCTGGAGGACTTCGACACGCAAAAGGCGGGTTCGCTGCTGGCGGCTTTCGTCGATGACCTGTCGAACTGGTACGTGCGACGTTCCCGTCGCCGCTTCTGGGCGGGCGATGACGGGGCGCTGACGACGCTGCACGAAACCCTGCATGTCGTCACCCGGCTGCTGGCCCCGATCATGCCTTTCGTGACGGAGCGCGTGTGGCAGGACCTGTTCGCCGTCACCGACCCGGATGGCCCCGAGTCGGTGCACTTGGCCGCCTGGCCTGTGGCGGATGAGTCGCTGATTGACGCGCGCCTGTCGCAGGCCATGGCCACCACCCGCCGCCTAGTGGAACTGGGCCGTGCGGCCCGCGCCGAGTCGCGAATGAAGGTGCGGCAGGTTCTCAAGCGGATGCTGGTGCCCACGGCGGCGCTGGCGGAGTTGACGAAGGAGCTCATTGCCGAGGTGCGCTCTGAACTGAACGTGCAAGACATCGCGTCGTTCACCTCCGCCGGGGATCTCGTCGACCACTCGGCAAAAGGCAACTTCCGGGCGCTCGGGAAGCGCTTCGGAAAGCGCACCCCGCAGGTTGCGGCAGCCATTGCCGCCGCTGATGCGGAGCAGCTGGCCCAGGACCTACGCGAACACGGCACGTCGACCGTGCAGGTCGACGGCGAGGCCGTGGCGGTGAACGCCGACGAGGTGCTGCTGACCGAGCGGCCACGCGAGGGCTGGAGCGTGGTGAACGAGCAGGGCGAGACCGTGGCCCTCGACTTGGAGCTCACCCCGGAACTGGTGCGTGCTGGCCTGGCGCGGGAGGTGATCCGCGTCGTGCAGGAGGCCCGCAAGGCCTCGGGGCTGGACGTCTCCGACCGGATCCGGCTGCGCCTGGCCGCCGAAGCCAAGCTGGCCGAGGCCATCGTCGAACACGCCGACCTGATCGCCGACGAAGTCCTGGCCCTCGACCTAGAGCATGGGGACGTCGATCAGCCCACCGTCGAAGACTCGGAACTGGGCCTGCGGATCCACATCGCCAAGAGTGAGTGACGGCGGGGCACCTGCCCCAACCCACTCACTTTTGGCCGGATTCCACAGATCTGGAAGTCAGCCTTTTGGCGGATCTGACGACGCCAGGCCGCCGCGGCTTCCCCTAGACGCCCTTCTTGCTACTAGGCTGGTGACCAAATCTGACGACGGGAGAAGTGATGTCGCTTCCTTTGGGTCCTTGGCGGCTGACCTACACGCCGGGCCAGTGGCTGGTCTTGGCCGGCCCGCGGCTGGTCGCCGTGATGCAGCCTGCGCCGCCGAAGATGTCGACCCTGGTGGGGCAGTTGTGGACGGATATGCAGGCCGCCGGATCGCTGGGGTCTTTGATGGAGTTGCTTCGCGGCTACTCGCTGGACCAGATGCCGGACTTCGCCGCGTTCGTGTGGGACGGCGGTGCCCTGCATGGCCTGGCTCGCGGCCGTGTCGCCGTGGTGGATGCCGCCACGGGTCAGACGGCGCTCGACGGTGAGGGCGCGCTGACCTGGCACGAGGGGCACTTCGGGGCCGTCAGGACGCTGCGCATTGAGATGGGGCTTGCGGATCCCGATCAGGTGCTGCACCTGCCGTTGATCGCCGGTGCCGTGGGGGCGTCGTCGCTGGTGATCAGCACTGACCCGGACCAGCTGGTGCGTTTCCCCGACACGAACAACGTGCTGCCCGAGCCCGTTCCCCCGGCGCCGTCGCCCGCGCCGGAGCCGCTGGAACCCGTCGCAGCGCCGGAGCCGTCGATGGCCACCTCCATCGACCCGGCGCGTCACATTGAGGACTCCCAGTTCCAGCGCCCCGTCGAGCAGACCTTCCACGAGGAGCAGTACTCGCCGCTGGGCATCGGCATTCAGGTCAACACAGGGGAGTTCACCAACGTCTCGGGTGGCCTCGTGGTCGGTCGGGCGCCGGACGCGGGTCGCGGCCCCATGGGTTCCGGGTCGTTGCGGGTTCCGAGCCCCGGCAACGACATCTCCCGCAGCCACCTCCTCATTGAGCCCGTGGGTCGGGAGGCGCGCGTCACGGATCTGAACTCTACGAACGGCACCACCGTCCAGCCGGCGGGGGAGGAGCCCTACCTGCTGGAGAACGGCGATTCGGTGACGGTGACTATCGGAACGGTGCTGAACCTGGGTGACGGCGTCAGCCTTCGCGTCGAACGCGCCCGCTAGCGCTGCCAGCGAGCCCCTGAGAGTGAAAGGCCGGACCCCGTGAGGTCCGGCCTTCGCGTTGCCAGCCTCACCACCGCGTCCCTAGGTTTTTCGTGGCATTGGTTGCCCAATTTCTCTCCCCAATTGAGCAAATGACCGGTAGATTACGGCTTGTGCCCTCTACGTGACCATGGAAGGGAGAGGTCGATGGGTCGGCTACGGCAGCGCGGCGCGTGCCTGGCACTGGCGGTGGTGGTGGCTGTAGGTGTCAGCGGATGCCTTCAGAACCCGAACAACAGCACGGCGTCGGGAGGAGGTGATTGGGTCGCCGATGGCGGCAGCACTGATGGTGACAAGAAGGTCACGATCTTCGGCGCATTCGGTGGCGACGAGAAAGCCGCTTTCGAGGCTTCACTGGCAAAGTTCGAGCAGGAAACTGGCATCGACATCGAATACTCCAACAGCGATGATTTCACCACGCTCATTAAAACCAAGATTCGTTCGGGCGACACCCCGGACATCGCCCTGTACCCGCAGCCGGGCGGTCTCCTGGAGGCAGCCGCGGACAAGCGGATTCAGCCTATCGACTCCTACCTGGACTATGACTCCCTGGACTCGTCGCTGGTGCCGGGCTTCCTGGAGGCCGCCCGCTACAACGGGCGCGTGTACGGAGCGCCCATGCGCATGGCGGTGAAGTCCATCGTCTGGTACCCGGCCTCCTACACCAGCCTGGGATTGAACACGAGCCCGCAGACCATGCAGGAGCTTGCCACGGTCTCTGACCAGGTCAAGGCGACCGGCACAGCCCCGTGGTGCCTCGGCGTTGAATCGGACGCAGCGACCGGCTGGCCCGCCACGGACTGGATCGAAGAGATCGTGCTGCGGATGCACGGCCCCGATGTCTATGACCAGTGGACCAGCCACCAGATTCCGTTCAACGATCCCCGCATCGTCGCGGCTTTTGAGGAGTTCGGCAAGCTCGCCCTCACGGACGGCAACGTTTACGGCGGCACCCAGGGCATCCTGGCCACCAACTTCGGGACCACCATGAACCCGGCGTTTGAGACCCCGCCGAAGTGCTACTTCATGCGGCAGGGCAACTTCGTCGCCTCCATGTTGCCCACCACCGTCCAGGCGGATCTGGACAACGCCGTCGGCACGTTCGCGTACCCGCCGTACGACGGTGGCTACGAGGGCAAGCCGATGCTGGGTGGTGGCGACATCGCGGCTCTGTTCAACGGCAACGACGAGGACTCCATCGCCGTCATGAAGTTCCTTACCAGCGACCAGTTCGGGGCCGAGTGGGCCCAGGTCGGTGGCTGGCTGTCCCCGCACAAGACGTTCGACATGAACAATTACCCGAACCAGACCACGCGAACGATCGCCGAGATGGCGACTAGCGCGACGGTGTTCCGCTATGACGGATCGGACCTCATGCCGAATGCCGTGGGTGGCGGATCCTTCTGGACGGGCATGGTCGATTTCCTGTCAGGCACCAAGACGGCTGAACAGGTGACCACCGAGATCGAGAACTCTTGGCCGAAATGATGAGCGAGTCAACAGAAGCTGTGGTTCAGCCCACAGCACCACCGGACGAGAAAAGGGCATCCAGCCCGGCCCGTTGGTCCCGGGCGACCATGGGTTTGCTCGGCATGGTGCTGATTGGGTGGTTCGTCGGGAATGCCTTCCTGGCGCTGGCTTACTATCCGGAATGGTTTAGCCTCGGCGTTCCCGTGCTCGACAAGATCATTCAGGCCCTATTGGCCATGATCTTCGGTATTGGCGGTGCCCTGCTGTTCTTCGCCAGCATGAACCTGTTCATTGACGGACTGCCGGGACGGTTGTCGCAGTTCCTCATGCCCTACGCCTATGTGCTGCCGGGCTATTTCACCATCGGTC
>JAUNKK010000085.1 GCA_030532825.1 Propionibacteriaceae bacterium | reverse complement strand
GCCGACGGGTGACGCAGCAGGAGATAAGACGACATGTGGCTTAGTGTGTCACGAATCCGACCCCGGACTAGCACGGCAGGCGCGCCATGACGGCGGAGGAAGGCGGCGTGCGGATGCAGAAGAGGGCGAGGAATCAGCAACGGCCAACGGTGGGGCGGAGAGGCTGGGGTGTCAGCGCAGGAATAGCGCCTTCAACCGGGCCGAGGCCAGCCACACGCCCAGCACAGCCAGGACGACGAAGTACAGAGCGTGCCCCGCCGTCGCCCAACTAACGGCGCCCGCATTCAGGTCCCGCAGCATCTGGATGCCGTGCCACAGCGGCAGGCATTTCACCGCCGCCGCGATGGGTGCCGGGTAGACGTCGACGGGGTAGAAGGTGCCCGAAAACATGAACATCGGCATGAGTGCCACGAATACCCAGTCGACCTGCTGGAAGGTGCGGGTGAACGATGTGGCCGCCATGCCCAGCGCCGCGAATCCGAATGCGATCAGCAGACAGCCCGGGATCGCCAGCAGCACCCACGCCGACGACACCAGCCCCAGCACCGCCATCACCCCGACGAAAGCGACGGCGTAGACTCCGCCTCGAACCAGGGCCACGATGATCTCGCCCAGCGCCACATCCATTGGGCCGAGCGATGTGGCCAGCATCGCGTCGTACAGCTTGGTGAACTTCAGCTTCCCGAACACGTTCCACGTGGAGTCTGCGACAGCGCCCATCATCGCGGAGCTGGCCAGCAGCGCCGGTGCGATCCAGGCGGCGTAACTGCCCTGGCCACCGAGATTACCCACCAGCGATCCGAGTCCCAACCCCATCGCCAACAGATACAGGATAGGCTCCACCACCCCGGAGCACATCAGGAGCGTGCTGGACCCCCAATTCGCCTTGAGGCCCCGGGCAGCGACGACCGGGAAGTTGCCGCTGAACATCGCTGAAGAACCGGGCCGCGTCAGTAACTCCTGGCCGCTCGGCAGGCTTCCGGGCGTCGGCGCAGCCGTGGCAGTTGCAACTGTCTTCCGCCCCCGTTTCCGCCTCGGTTCGCGTTGACGCCACTGGCCTGTCAGCCGCAGATGAAAGAAGCGCCGCGCCACCAGCAATCCCGCGACGCTGAGCGCCGTCAGGTAGGCGATGTGCACCGCCGGTAGCCATGCGGGCGCTGCCTGCCCCAGCGTCCAGATGCGTGCCAGGTTCACGCCGTGCCACAGCGGTGAGATCCAGCCGAGCGGGTGCAGCCATGTCGGCAGCACGTCTAGCGGGAAGTAGGTGCCGGAGAACAGCGTCAGCGGCAGCACCACGAACCGCGCGAAAACCGAAAACTGCCCGTTGTCTTCGTTCAGGCTAGCCGTCCAGGCCAGGATCGGGTTCCCGAAGGACCATGCCGTCAGGACCGCGATGGGCATCAGGACTACCACCCCGGCGGGTGTGATGGCCCCGAAGACAACCAGCACAGCCGCGACGGTCGCGCAGTTGACGACGTAGCGCACCGTCGCGCCAAGCCAATGCCCCTCCGCCAGCTGCGCCGGGGTGGTCGGCGTCGTGGCTGCCGCGTGATACAGCTGATGCCACTTGAAGCCGGAAAACACCCCGAGGGTGTTCTCCATCTGGGCGCCACGCACCGCGACCGAGAGCAGCAGCGCGGGCCCGACGAACTGCAGGAACGGGACGCCCAGCGCACCGGGGCTGGCGGCATCGACGACCAGTCCCATACCTACGCCGAGCGCCAGGACGGTCAGCAGCGGCTCCAGGGTGCCCAGAAGGAACAGGCTTACCCACCAGGACCGCAGTTGCATCACCACGTTGCGGGCGTGATACCAAGCCCCCCAGACGGCGATGCGCCGGGCCTGGGCGTCGTGATCAATGGCGGTGGCGTCCGTTGCGGGGTTGAGTGCGCTAGTCAATGAGGGACCTGCCCGTCAGCCGCAGGAACACATCTTCCAGGGAGCAGCGCCGCACCAGCGATGAGTTGGGTGCCAGTTCGCGCTGGTGGACCTCATGCAGGGCAGCCTCCCCGTCGTCGGCGTACAGCAGGACACGGTCGGCCAGCACCTCGATGCGGTCCCCAACCTCGGTCAGCGCGGCCGCCGCGTCGCCGTTGCGTCCCGACCCGAAGCGCAATTCGACCACCTCGCGCCCAGCGTGCTGCCTGACGAGATCCGACGGGGCGCCCTCGGCGACGATGTCTCCGTGGTCAATGACGATCAGCCGGTCACACAGCTGTTCGGCCTCGTCCATGTGGTGGGTGGTCAGCAGCAGCGTGGTGCCCTGTTCTTTGAGTTGGAACAAGCGATCCCACAGGACGTGACGGGCCTGCGGGTCCAGGCCCGTGGTGGGTTCGTCGAGCAGCACAATGCGCGGGTCGGAAACCAGGGCGCGGGCGATGGTCAGGCGACGTTTCATGCCACCCGACAGGTCGTCAACCTTTGCGTCGCGCTTCTCCGTGAGTTGCGCGAAGTCCATCAACTCCTCGGCTTTCGCGGCCAGCCAGCGTTTGGGTAGTCCGAAGTAGCGGCCGTAGAAGATCAGGTTCTCGCGGACGGTGAGCTGAGGGTCGAGGCTGTCGGCCTGCGGCACCACGCCGAGGTAGGCGCGGATTCGTGGACCCTGCTCGTCCGGGTCCATGTCGAGAATCCGCAACTGGCCGCCTGACCGGTGGGAGACCCCCGCGATCATACGCATGGTGGTGGACTTGCCCGCCCCGTTGGGGCCGAGCAGACCGAAGGAGGTGCCGGGTTCAACGTGGAAGTTGATACCGCGCACCGCCTCGAACGTGCCGTACGACTTGCGCAGGTCGCGGGCCAGGACTACTGGATCCATCACACCGCGAAATCCTACCGGCAGGCCCCGACATTTTCGGGGCGTGCCGGGGGCGCTGGGCTACTCGGGGTTCGGCGGGGTGACGTCGATATAGGTGTCCACGCGGGAGGTGAGCGTCAGGCGGCCCTTGACGCGCCGGATGTCGTGGGGAAGCCGGGCGCGCAGGAACGTGGCGGTGGCGTGGATGGGCTCTGGGCCGGTGAGGGAACGAATATTGATGCGGCATTCTCCGTCCCAGTCGAAGATCTGCAACCGGTTCTGGGGGCTGGTGAGGCGGAGCCTGGAGATGTCCTGAAGCCGGATGCGCGCCACCTCAATCCGGCCGCTGGTGAGGGTTACTTTGCCCTCGGTCAGGTGGATTTCCTGCTCGGGGCTGAGGAACCACAGTACGCCGAGTAGCGGGATAGTTAGGGCGACGGTGAGGGCCAGCCGCAGTATGCGGTTCTCGCCGGCGACCGCCGTCGTCCATTGGGGGGATGTGAAGAGGATCGCCACCAAGCCCAGCCCGTACACGACGATTGCCAGCACGAGCACCCACGTGCGTGGGTTCATGGCTCGAAAACGATAGCCGGACACGAGGCCCCCTTCAGGAATTGCGTCTGGCGTAGCGTATCGAGTGCACGGCTCACCAAAACAAAATTGATGATTCAACTTTGCCCATTGGTGAATAGAGATATGGCGACGGGTGCGGGTCAGCGGGGGACAGGTGGGGGAAAGTCCACGTACCGGTTCGTGAACTTGTTCTGGCGCTTGCCGAATTCTTCCCGGTTCTCGATGTGGGGCGCCAACGTCCGCAGGTAGTCAAGAGCCTTGTCGCCTTGGGCTTGCGTGAACTGGTTGGGGGTCAACGCGAAACGTTGCCTCCCAGTGCGGTCGAAGAGTTCAATCGTGCGGGCCATCCCCGTGATCCTGACGTGGGCGATGTCCTGGATCATGATCCGATCTAGATCACCTCGCCCGTCGCTCAGCACCAGTTGCCCGTTGCTGATCTGGATCACCCTCACCGGGGACGCGAACCACAGGGCGCCGAGATAGATGATCAGTGGGGGAAGGAAGAGGAATAACACCATACGTCCGGACAGCGCGGCCATGTCCAAGAGGGTCTTGTAGGTCAGCGCCAGCGCGATCCCGCAGACCGCCAGGATGCTGAGGCCGATGACGGCGTGCGCCCAGCCTTGTGGCTTGATGCGGAACTTAAAGCTGGTCACTGGGACTCCCTTCGAGGCTGATGTGCGCTAGCAGCGTAGAGGATGTCCCGACCCAGGGCCATACCCGGGCATGGACACTGTCAGGCGTTCCTCTCGGGACGTGAACCGGCCAGCCCTTATGGCTGCGGCGGGAGGAACTGTGGGCGCTGAGGCGGCGGGGGTTGGGATGCCGTTGGCTGCTGCGTCGGTGGCGGCGGCGCCATCGGAGGTTGTGAAACTGGAGGTTGGGGGTGCTGCGGTATCGGCGGCTGCTGCGCTTGCCAGCCGGGGTGGGTGGCCTGCGGCGGTGGCGCGGCGTCGATGAAGCGATTGGTGAACGTGGTTTTGCCCTCCTGCTGCTCGACGCGGTTCTCGCTGCTGGGAATCAGCGTGCACAAGAAGTCGACGGCCTCGTCGATCTTTTCCTCGCCCCAGAAGGGTTTGAAATCGATTCGCAGATTCCTCATGTGGTCGAAGACCTCAAGCCGACGATTCGACCCGGTGACTCGTGCGTGCGCGATCTCGGGGAACGCGATGTAGCCGAAGTACTGCTTTCCGTCGGTGATGACCAGCTGGCTGTTGCCTACCTGTATCTGTCGCTTCGGGCACAGCAGATACAAAATGATGAGGAAGGGGATGCCGATGACGAACAGGCCAATGCCTAGCAGCAGCAGTGCGCCACCACCGGAACGCAGAACGACGATGAACCCCTGGTTCAGCATGCCCGTGAACAGGGCGATAACGACAACTACGACCGTTATAGGCGTATAGCCCCAGGATGATCCCCGTGATCCATTTGGCTGGAAGTACCTTCACCTGGAAAGTACGCACGAAATCCCCCTTCACGTGAGTAACAACGCTGGGTCCAGACAGCGACGCTGACCCCACCGAAGTTTAGAACTCGATGGGGTCGCGATCTCCGGCGGCCTCAGTTACGGGGAAGGACGCGGTTTGGCTACGCCAGGTTCACGTGGTGGTGTTCGAAGGAGGTGCCCTTCGCGCGCTCAATGGAGGCGACGATTTCCTCCTCCGCTTCGTCCCGGCCGGTCCAGGTTGCGCCCTCCACTGACTTGCCGGGTTCTAGATCCTTGTAGACGCTGAAGAAATGCTCGATTTCCAGCAGCACATGCTCGGCGACGGAGTCCAGGTCTTTGATGTGACGGCGTCGGGTGTCGGCCGTTGGCACGCACAGCACTTTGTCGTCGCCGCCCATCTCGTCGGTCATGCGGAACATGGCGACGGCGTAGCATTCGATGAGGCAGCCCGGGAAGGTGGGCTCAGCGCCGATGACCATGGCGTCGAGGGGGTCGCCGTCGAGCCCAAGGGTGCCTTCTATGAAGCCGTAGTCGTACGGATACTGCGTGGAGGTAAACAGGGTCCGGTCTAGCCGGATGCGTCCCGTCAGGTGGTCCATCTCGTACTTGTTCTTGGTCCCCTTGGGAATCTCCACTGTAACGTCGAAGAGCACGCGGTCCTCGGGGTTGAAGATCTCGATGCTTCCGCTGACGTCGTCGCTCACTTCGGCACTCCTATGATTGATGCACCACCGCCTCCTGGCGGCCTGACCCGCACTTTACCTGAGAAGGAGCCCCACGTTGACCGCGAAAAGAAGCCCGTGGCGTGTGGCGATCGGCTGGTTGCTAGCGGGGCTGGTTCTGCTGGGTGTCTTCCTGGCGGCCATATTCCGCGCGCCGCTGCTGTCCGCTGTTGGGCTGGAGCGATCCGGGGCGCCGACGACGGTGCCGCCCACCCTGTTCGACGCGCCCACGGTCGCCCCGTCGGAGCGGGCGGCACCCTTGGGTCCGGTTGCGGCGGCTTCCGAGGCTCCCGAGGGGGCTTTGCCCGACCGTACCGTCTTGGAGGAACGCCTAGCGGCCATTGACACCGCGGCCTTGCAGAAGGGGGTGCCCGACGGGGAGACGCTGGCTACCGCCTATCAGGTCCTGGATTCCGCCACGGGCGACGTGCTGGCCGAGTCCAATCCTGACCAGATGCTGATCCCCGCTTCCAACACGAAGCTGCTGACGCTCACTGCGCTGCTTCAGGTCTTCGAGGCCACCGACACCTTTGACACCACGGTGGTGATGCCCGAGGCCGGGCAGCTGGTGCTCGTCGGTGGCGGCGACCCGCTGCTGGCCGCCGCCCACAGCGACGCCTACCCAGGCCCCGCCTCCCTGGAGGATCTCGCCGCCGAAACCGCCGAGACCCTGAAGGTGCAGGGCGTCACCGCCACAACGCTCGGCTACGATGCCTCCCTGTTTCAGGAGGCCTGGGCCACGTCCTGGCCCGCCAGCTACCGCGATCAGGTGACCCCGATCTCCGCGCTGTGGGCTGATGAGGGCCGCGATGCCAACCAGATACGCTCCACTGACCCGGCCCTGGACGCCGCCAAGATCTTCGCCGCCTACCTGACCGCGCAGGGCATTGCCGTCGACGGTGATCCCGTCGCCGCGACGGGCAGCGGACAGGAGGTCGCGCGCGTCTCGTCGCCCGGCGTCCACGCCCTGGCCGAGCAAGCCATGGAACACTCCAACAATTCGTACACCGAGGTTCTCGGCATGCACCTAGCCCTCAAACAGGGCCGACCCGCAACGTTCGCGGGCACATCGGCGGCCGTGCAGCAGGTGCTGACGGAGCTGGGACTGTGGCGTGACGGCGCGGTGATCTACGACGGCTCTGGGCTGACGCGCGAAAACCGGGTATCGGCCGCCATGCTCGCCGGAATCGCCCGCTACGTCTCCGTCACCCCCCGGTTGGCGATAGTTCAGGAGGGCTTCCCCGTCGCGGGTGTCTCCGGGTCGCTGGCCGACCGGTTCACCGACGAGATCTCCGCGCCCGGCCGGGGCATCGCCCGGGGCAAGACTGGGACGCTGTCGCTGGTGGGGACGCTGGCGGGCACCACCGTCACTGCTGATGGCCGGGAGGTGGCCTTCGCCTTCGTCACCAACGGTTCCACCGACGGTTGGGCTGCGCGGGTGTGGGCCGATCAGGGGGCGGGAATCATCACTGGGTGCGGCTGCTGATGTCGCGCCGACCGCATGTCGCATGGCCGTTGGCATTCGGCCTGGCCCGGTTTGGCGATGCCCCTGAAGCCACCCGCCCCGAGGCGTTGCAGGCGGTCGCGGCGCTGCACCAGGCAGCCCGCCGAGCTGGGCAACTGGCCGTCGAGTATTCGCGGCTACCGGGCCCGGCCACCCGCGACGTCAAGGTCCACGACCGCCCCGGCTGGGCTCGACAGGCGGCCCTCATGACCGATGCTCTCCTCGACCGTCTCTCCCTCGACCCGCGACCCGACGGGATGCTGCGCCGTCTCGTTGAGGTTGGCTACGGGCTGACGGCTGGGGTGGCGATGGCCGCGCTTGGCCGCGGCCTTCTCGGCCAGTACGACCCTCTCAGCCAGCGGCTGGTGCTGCTGGCCCCCAACCTCGTCGCGCTGCAGCGTGCCCGCGGTTTTGACGCCCGGGACTTCTACCTGTGGGTTGCCTGCCACGAACAGACCCATGCTGTGCAGTTCAACTCCGCCCCGTGGCTGCTGGACCACATCGTCGAGCTGATGGCCGCCATCGTCGCCGACGATCAGGACGCGGGCGACATCGCCGCCGGTCTTGTCGCTGGCCGTGGTCTGATGTCGCTACTTGTCAGCGCCGAATCCCAGGAGCCCCTCGACCGGCTGGTCGCCACCATGACCCTCCTCGAAGGGCATGCGGACCTCGTCTCCGATGCCGCTGGTGCGCATCACATCCCCACGGTGAGGCAGCTGCGGCGCGCCTTCGCCCGGGAGGTTGCGGGCCGGGGCTGGCGGCGCCTGCTCCCCAGCCTCGACAAGTCCGCGCAGTATCGCGACGGCTTGGCCTTCTGCCGTGCCGTCGTCCGGCGGGTCGGCGACGATGCGCTGGCTCCCGTCTTTGAACGGGCCGAGAACCTCCCCACCCTGCCCGAGATCACCCGGCCCGGCGACTGGGTGGCGCGCATCCATGGCTAGGCGGGAGCTCGGCCCCGCTGCCCTCCGGGTGGCGCGCGCGGTCGCGCTACGGCTCCCAGCGGGGCCGGTCCTGGTGGGCGTGTCCGGCGGAGCCGACTCCCTGGCCTTGGCGCTTGGGGCTGCCTGGGCTGCACCGCGTTCCGGGGCGCAGGTGAGGTGCGTCGTCGTCGATCACGGGCTGCAGCCCGGCTCTGCGGAGGTGGCCGACGGGGTGGCCGCCACGTTGCGTGAGCGTGGGCTGCGAGCCGAGGTGCGTCGCGTGACCGTTACCGACGGCGGGGGGTTGGAGGCGGCGGCTCGGGAGGCCCGGCTGGCGGCTCTCACCCGCGACGGCCACCCCGTCCTACTGGGCCACACCCTCGACGACCAGGCCGAGACGGTGCTGCTCGGGTTGCTGCGCGGTTCGGGGCTTCGGTCGCTGGCAGGCATGGCCCCCGTCCGGGGCTTGCTGCGGCGGCCACTGCTGGGGCTGCGCCGCGCCGACACCGAGGCGGCGTGCCGCGACTGGGGCGTCGACTGGTGGCGCGACCCCATGAACCAGGACCCCCGATTCGCCCGGGTACGTGCCCGCGCCGCCCTGGCCCTGCTTGACGATCAGCTGGGGCGCGACCTCGCCGTCGCTTTAGCCCGCACCGCCCGGTTGGCCGCGGCAGACGCCGACTACCTGGACTCCCTGGCCGTGGCAGCACGGGCGCAACTCGCCGACGGGGACGCGCTGGACGTCGCCGGGCTCACGGACCTGCCAGAGGCGCTGCGTGGTCGGGTCCTGCTGGCGTGGCTGCGGGAACTCGGCGCCGCAGAACAAGTGCACGTGGACGCCGTCACCGCCCTCGTCGACGTGTGGCATGGTCAGGGCCCCGTCGCCGTCCCCGGCGGGTCCGTGCGCCGGATCGCGGGACAGCTGATCCGCGACGCCTAACCTTTGGTTCGGCCGCTTCTTGCGGCGGCTTACTGGGAGGGACAACACTGAACCCCATGCTTGCCAAGCCCTATGCGGTGCTGTGCTCCAAGGTGATCGCCGCGCCGCCCGCCGAGGTGCGGGCTCTCATCGCCGATCTGAGGGAATGGAACCTGTGGTCGCCGTGGGAAGCGCGCGATCCGTACCTCAATCGTCGCTTCTCCAATCCCTCCGCCGGCGCCGGGGCCTGGTTTGAGTGGAACGGGAACCTTCGAGCCGGGGCGGGCCGCATTGAGATCCTGCAGGCCAGCGACGACGCCATCTCCCTGGATGTCGTGTGGCATCGGCCGTTTCGCGGCGAGCAGCAGATGGAGTTTCGCCTCGACCCGTGCGATTCCGACACTCGCGTCACCTGGACCATGCACGGCGAGATCAGCGGGGCCGCCCGCCTGGCAGCGTTCATCTTCCCGATGAGCCGCATCCACGGCCCCACCTTTGAGCGGGGACTGGCCCGCCTCAAATCGGTGAGCGAACGCTAAGGCCGCCGGTATCCGTCGCGTGGCTTAGAGCTCTGCCACCAGCTCGGCCGCCAAGGGCGTCGACGGGTGGGGGAGGAGCCCGACGGAGGTGGTCACCGAGTCCAGCTGCCCGCCGGAATGGGTGAGGGTGCCGTCTCCGTTGACCGTCAACTGCGAGGCGTGCTGACGTAGTGCCTCCTCGACGCGGGCCCGCAAACTCACCAGATCGAACCAGCGGGCCCCGTCGGTGGGGTGATGCACGAGCGCCGCGAAGCCCCGGCCCGTGGTGCGGGTCGCTTGCAGGGTGGTGTGGTGCAGGCGCACGTGGTCGGGGTGGCCGTAGCCGCCGTCGGTGTCGTAGGAGACCACCAGTTGTGGGCCAACGGCGCGCAGCCAGGCAGCGATGTCGGCCGTCACCTCCTCGGGGTCAGCTGCACACAGAGAGTCAGGCTCGGCGTCCTCTGCGGGGCCGGCCAGGCCCTCGACGATCCACTGCATCCCCGAGTCGCGATAGCGGCGGTCCGCGGCACCCAGGTAGGCGTGTTCGGTGACGCCAAGCACCCCGAGGGCACCCTGCAGTTCCTGGTCACGGTGGGTTTCCAGCTGGTCCGAACCGGCCAGGTGCGACAGCGGGCCGGGCACCACCTCGCCGCGCTCGCCGCGGGTGGCGGTCAACAGTGCTACTTCATGTCCCTGGTCGACCAGCCAGGCGATGAGCGCCCCCGAGGCCAGGGTCTCATCGTCCGGGTGAGCGTGCACGAATGCGATCTTCATAGCAGCCTCCGATACTGCTCAAGGGTCTTGACGGCCGCCTGCTCCCATGTCATGTCAAGGGCCCGTTGCCGCCCTGTTGCGCCCAGCAGCTGGCGTCGCGGCTCATCGGCCAGTAGATCGGCTAGGGCCTTGCCCCACAGCGCCGGGTCGTGGGTGGGGATCAACAGCCCGGTGTGGGTGTTGCAGATAGCTTCTGGGAGGCCGCCCGCCGCGGCGGCCAGCACGGGTACGCCCGATGCGGAGGCCTCTAGCGCGATCAGCCCGAAGGTCTCCGAGAACGACGGCACCAGCATCACCGAGGCGTGCCGCACGAGCCGCGCTAGCTCGGGGCGGCCCTGGCCCGGCAGGAAATGTACCCAGGACCCTAGGTCTAGCTCTTCGACGAGTCTGTGTAATTCGGTTTCGTAGTGCGCGAAGTCCTCGGAGCCCTGGCCCACGATCAGTAGGTCGGGGCGCGTGGCCTCGGGGAGCTCCGCCAGGGCCCGGATCGCGACGTCGGGGGCCTTGAGGGGTTGCAGCCGGGCAGCGAAGATGATGTAGCCGGGGCGCACCCCGTCGGGGGTCCATTGGGAGGTGGCGGGGTGAAATAGCTCGACGTTCACCCCGGGGCGCACGATGCGCACCCGTTCCGGATCGGCACGGCAGCGACCGATGACGACGGCGGCTTCGTGGCGGGAGACGCACAGCACCAGGTCGGATTCGGTGGCGCACAGTTCCTCGCCATCGACGCGGCCGGGCGACTCGGGTGGTTCCCCGTCGCGCAGCGGCGAGTTGGGGTGAGCTGCCACGGAGTGGAAGGTCATGACATGCGGCACCTGCCAGGCGCGGGCGACGGGCAGTGCCGCCACCCCGGACATCCAGTGGTGCGAATGAATCAAGTCATAGGGGGCGAGAGCGGCCAGCCCCGTGCGAAACTCGTCGATGTGCTGGTCGATCTGGCTTTTCGGCAGCGGCGTGGGCGGGCCGGCGGGCAGGCGCCGCAGGGTGACGCCGGAGGCGACGTCCTCGCGGTCAGGCTGGTCGATTCCGGAACGCCGGGTGATGAACTCCACCGTCACGCCGAGCGCGCCGAGGGCCCGCGCCAGGGCGGCGATGAGCACATTCATGCCCCCGGCGTCGGCGGTTCCGGCCTTCTCCAGGGGCGAGGTGTGCATGGTGACGAAGGCCACCCGCAGCGGTGCTTGCATGAGTCGATGCTAACGGGCTGGGCGGGGGCTTGTCCTTGGTATGACGCGCCGACCGCCGCCTGGTGGATTCCAGGCGGCGGTCGGGATGCTGGTGGGGATGGGCTCGGGGCTACTTCCAAGCGGCGAGGAACTCGTCGCCCACCTTGGCAGTGTCAGCTCCGCTGGTGGTGCCCATCGAGACGGTGATTAAGCCGCCGTGGGCCTCTGCCATGCAGGACACGGTCTCAATGCCTTCAACCGTGCCGCATGTCCAGCTCCCGAATGTTTCGGCATTTTGCATGGACTTCCTGGTCAGCTCAATCATCTCGGGATTCCAGTTGGGGAAGTGTATGGCGCTAAAGGCCTGGCCAGGCGTGGGGCCGGTGTACGTGGTCATCGACTCATCTGGGGTGCCCATGGCGGTGAAGCTACCGAAGCTCTCCGGCATGGCGGGAACATTGCTCGTGGATTCTGTTGCCGGCGTCTTGGTGGGCTCTTTCGAACTTTCCTTCTTGGTTGGGCTCTCCGTGGGTTTCGGGCTGCTCGACTTGCTCTGACTGGGGGAGGCGCTGGGAGACGCGTCCCCGCCGTTTTGGTTGAGAGTGATAATGGCATAGATACCGCCGCCGAGGAGCACCACAAGGACCGCGACGATGCCGATGATCAGGCCAGTTCTCTTTTTGGGCTGCTCGGGCGGTTGCCCATATCCAGGCTGGCCGTAACC
>JAUNKK010000084.1 GCA_030532825.1 Propionibacteriaceae bacterium | reverse complement strand
CACCCGGGGCATCTGGCAGGCTAGGCATCGTGGAACTCACTGTTCAAGGGGATGTGTCATGAATTCCGCGCGCGGTGCCGCGCTGCTGGGCCTGGAGACCGGCATGGTCGTTCAGGAACTCGGATGGGATGAGGACACTGATCAGGACCTACGTGACGACATCATGGATGCGATTGACGCTGACATGGTGGAGGATGCCATTGAGGCCGTGGATGCAGTAGTGCTCTGGTGGCGTCAAGACGACGGCGACGTCGTCGATGGTTTAGTCGACGCGATGACCGACCTAACCAACACCGGGTTTATTTGGTTGTTCACCCCCAAGGTTGGACGCACGGGATATATCTCGCCGAGCGACCTTGCTGAGGGGGCTACTACCGCGGGGTTGTCGCTGACGAGTTCCGCGAATGTATGTGCCGACTGGCAAGCGCACAAGCTGGTACGCCCTAGGGGCACCAGTCGACGATAAATACCGCCGGTTGGGGCGGATGAGTGTTGCCTGCCCCGTCGGCGATCCCACAACCCAACATCGGGAGGATCCAGGATATGACCGTAAAACCCCGCATTGGAGTCCTCACCTCAGGCGGCGACGCCCAGGGAATGAACGCGGCCGTTCGCGCCATTGTTCGTGCCGCTCTTCAGGCCGGAGCAGAGGTATTCGCCATTCGAGAGGGCTGGCAGGGTGCCGTGCAAGGTGGCGAGTACTTGAAGCAGCTCGGCTGGAATGATGTGTCGGGGATCCTGAACAAGGGAGGTACCGTCATCGGTACTGCCCGCTGCCTCGAGTTTCGGGAACGCGAGGGCCGACTCCGGGCCGTGCGAAACCTGGTCCATGCCGGCATCGACCGGCTTATCGTCATTGGCGGCGACGGGTCACTCACCGGGACTCGACAGCTCCGGCTGGAATGGGCGGAACTGCTGGCTGAACTCGTGACCTCCGGTGAGATCAGCCAGGCGACGGCGGAGCAACACCCGGTGTTGCAGATTGCTGGCTTGGTGGTCTCGATCGACAACGACATGGTCGGTACCGATATGACGATTGGTACCGATTCGGCACTACATCGAATCACGGAGGCCATTGATGCGATCTCGGCCACAGCCGAATCCCACCAGCGAACCTTCATCGTCGAGGTGATGGGCCGTCGGTGCGGCTATCTGGCGTTGATGAGCGCCATTGCTGGCGGGGCTGACTACACTTTCCTGCCCGAGTCACCGCCGCGGGACGGTTGGGAGGACCGGATGGTTGAGGTGCTCGACCGAGGGCGGGAGGCCGGACGCCGGGACTCCATCCTCGTCGTGGCCGAAGGCGCCGCAGACCGCCAGGGGGTCCCGATCACCGCCAACCGCATCCGCGACATCCTCAAGGAACGGGCCGGCGAGGACGCCCGGATCACGATCTTGGGCCATGTGCAGCGTGGTGGGAAACCCTCCGCCTATGACCGCTGGATGGCAACCGCTTGCGGCGTGCGGGCCGTAGCGGAGGTGCTCAGTGCGGATGCCACGTCCGAGCCGGTTCTCGTTGGCGTCCACCAGGATCAGGTTGAGACTCGGCCACTGCTGGAATCCGTTGTCGCCACGCGCCAGATTGCCGACTACATCGCTGGCGGCGATTATTCGGCCGCGATCGCGGCGCGCGGACCCGGTTTCCAGATGATGATCGACATCTATCGCGCCATTACGGAAGCCCGTCCGTCCGTGGCCAGCGCCGGCGACAAGCGCATCGCCATCATGCATGCGGGGGCGCTGGCCCCAGGCATGAATCCGCTCAGCCGGGTTGCGGTACGCTCCGGCATTGATCTTGGATACCAGATGCTCGCCGTGCGCGGGGGAGTCCCGGGGCTGATTGAGGGCAGTTTCCAAGAGGTGAGCTGGGCCGATGTCGAAGGCATGGCTCACACCGGTGGCGCAGTCTTCGGGACCCGCCGTTACGTGCCTTCGGAGGTAGAGCTGTATTCCATGGCTCGGCAGCTGGAAGACCACGCTGTGGACGCGCTGCTGGTGATGGGAGGTTTCCACGCCTATGCCACCGTGGACCTAATGGAGCGCGAACGCCGCCGTTACCCTGCTTTCAACATCCCGATTGCGGTGGTGCCGGCCAGCATCGACAACAACTTGCCAGGCTGGCAGATGTCGGTGGGGGCAGATACTGCCCTCAACACTGTCGTTGATTCGATCGATATGGTGCGGATGAGTGCCTCCGCGAGCAAGCGAGCCTTCATCGTGGAAACGATGGGCCGGGGCTGTGGTTTCCTGCCGCTGGTCGGCGGCCTGGCCGGTGGGGCCGAGAAGGCTTACCTACCCGAGACTGGGATCACTTTGGCGGAGTTGGAACAGGACATTGCCGCGCTGGTGGACGCCTTCGACTCTGGCCGCAACTTCTACCTGGCGGTCGTGGGTGAGGGCACCAGCGCCCACTACACCACCGATGTGCTGGGCAAGTTGTACGAAGCCGAAGGCCAGGGACGGTTCACCGTACGTCAGGCCGTTGTCGGACACCTGCAACAGGGCGGTACCCCGTCGCCCTTCGACCGGATCAATGCCACCCGCTTGGCGTGGAATGCCATTGGGTACCTGGACCAGCAGCTTCGGGCTGGGCGGGCGGAGTATGCCGCCGCGGAAGCCAGGACTCCAGGCTTGTTTGCGCCGCTGCGGGATGTCACCGACGATATGGACTGGGAACGGATGCGCCCCAAAACTCAGTGGTGGCGGGCGCTACGCGAGCCCTTCGACATGCTGAGCCGTCGCCCTGGTCAGGAGTGAACGCGATCAGCCCAGCGGTGTGCCGCCGCCCCCGCGGCATGTAGCTACCCTTGGCGGGGAAGGGATTGCCACTCAGGTTATGCCGCTATGGGAGAAACCTTCAACATAAGGGCAGGATGACGCCGAAGTTCAGGCTGGTGGTGCAGTTCATCGCCGCCAGCTCTTGACGGGCGACGCCGGGCCCGACCGAGTCAGGAACGATACTGCGCAGCGTCAGGACGTGCCCATCGCTGACCCGCAGCAGCAGCGTGAAGGTGACGGTATTCGCTATCCCGTCGCTAGTGCGGATGCCGTGGAAGCCGCAGGAATAGCCAGCGCCCTGCGCCGGATCCACCCCGACGGGGACAGTGGCCGTTGCGGTGACTTCGCTGAATTGCTCCTGCTGGCTCGTGGACAGACCTTCGCAGGCAGCGCCCAAGTCGCCACCGGCGCTTGTGAGCGACGCCACCTGAAGTCTGACGTCAGTCTCGCCGTGACTGAGCCGGATGATGCGCCGATCGGTCTCGCCCAGAGCATCCTCAATCTGGTCGTCCCCATAAAGGTTCCAACCAGCAGGTGCCGTGAGCCGGGTATCGTTCAGCACCAGTTCCTCGACGGCGGCCCTGGCGCCCTCCGTGCTTTCGGGATCAGGACTGGCGGAGGAAGCGGTGGCTTCCGGAGTCGTCTCAGTCGTGGGCGAAACGCCAGGTGAGGTTGGGGCGGAGGAACCGCCGAGTCCGAGGGGCAACCGATCTCGGTTGAGCACCACCCAGATGCCGCCGGTGAGTAGAACCGCTGCGAGCAGGCTGAGCAGCACCAGAAGAAGCTTCCGCCGCCGCCCAGGGGGTTCCCCAGAACCAGTCAATTGGACTTGAGGCACATGCTGCTGACTATCGCGCGATTCCGCTACTAAGGATTTGAGCCCGTCTGGTGGGGCTTTCAGAGCCGTAGTGGCATCTGAGACCGGGGCGCGGTCCTTGACAGAAGATGAACCTGTAGGATCCGGGAGCCCTTCCTGCGACTCGCGGTCCGCGGCCTCCCGGTTCCGGGCCGCCGCGGCGGCCCAAATATTGGATACCGGCTCTGGTCGAGGCTCGGGTGCGGGCGGCGGGGCAGGGATGGGCGGCGACGGCGCTGGGCGCTCCTCGTCGATTCCCCGGGTAGAGCGCCACGCGTGATGGCTATGAGGACTGGACTGCGTTTCGTCGTCCAATGTCGAAGCCCGCCGATAGCTGGAACGTGGCTCGTAATCGGCAGACCGGCGGGCGCCCCCCCGGGGGGTCTCCCAGGCATCGTCTGGCGCGGAACGGCGGCCGCGCGGCGAAGGCGGCTCCGCAGCGTGGCGATAGCGGGGCACGTCCCTGGCTTCGGCCGAGCGGCGGGGACCAGCATGCCACGATGAGTCGTCCGTCATCTGACTCCCTCCTGATCGTGACGCCTTCCCACCCAGTCTAGGGGCAAATCGAACGTCCGCGCTTGGCGGACCTCAGGGGAAGAAAGGGGTAGTTCGCACTGCCACCCCCTAACCAACCGCGGGAATCCCGCCGAGATGGCGGAAACCCGCCATGGTCCCACGACGTGGCGGGCCTAGTCGTCCCATTACGGCCATGAGCCGCGGCATCGCGATACCCCGTAGGGTGGGGGACATGATTTTCATCGTGGTGAAGTTCCCCGTCAAACCGGATCATGTGGCCGAATTCCAGCAAGCGATCGAGCCGTTCACGCGGGGCTCGCGGCAAGAACCGGGCAACCTGTGGTTCGAGTGGTCTCGCGGCCTGGAAGACCCCAACGAGTTTGTCCTCGTCGAGGCCTTCAAAGACGATGCCGCCGAGGCACACGTCACCTCAGCTCATTTCTCGGCCGCATTGGAAGCCATGCGCCCCCACCTCGTTCGGACGCCGCAGATCATTTCTCGTGTTGTCGCAGGCAACGGTTGGGACGAGATGGGAGAACTGCAGATCGAGTGACCTGAAAAAACTCCTAGTCGAGGCTTGTGAGGACGCCGCTCAGGATGTGCTGAAGCAGCATGACGTTGCGGGGAATGAACTCTGCGACAGTGAGGCCTACGACCTCGAAATCCCGCAGTACGTCCTTAACCTGGGACCCAGTCAGCCCGTGGGGCACCTGCCCAAGGCCAAGCACGGCCTCGTTGCTTCCCACGGTGTCCACGTCGAAATGGATCGCTACTTTCGTGGCCCCAGTTCCAGCTAACCAGTCCAGGAACGGCGCCCTCGACGTTCGCAGGTCATTGGGGGAGAACGCTGTAAGCCCCCAGGCGGTAATGTTGGGGTAGTCATCCTCGGTCCAATCATGCAGGCCAGCGAGTGCCACACGATCCGGGGTAAAGGTAGCCGGCAACGCGGAAAGCAGAGCCGGGTCACCGTGGCCGGTGAGGAGCGCAACAGCCATGGCATGGAAACCGTCATACTCGCTGTCGGAGGTTCCCACATCGGGGTGTGAGTCGAGCCACACCACAGCGAGGTCGTCACCGTACCGCTCAGCTAGTGCGGCAAACGGCGCGACGCTAACAGAGCAATCACCCCCCAGCGTCACGATCCGGTCAGGCTGGTGCTTCGCGATGACGGCGAGAGCTTCTTTAAGCGACTGGCGGATCACGTCATATGACTCGATACCGTGCGCTGTCGCAAGACTCTCTTGAGTCGGCACCACCACCGTCTCTGCGGGCCCGCTGCCCATCGGCAAAACCGCCCCTAGCACTTCAGCGCCCACTCGATAACCAGCGCGGGCTAAGGGGGGAGCGGACACTCAGGCATCAAGGCAGCCACGTTTTCATACCCGGCGCCCTGCCACTGTGGTCACACCAGGCGAGGAGTCACGCTGTCGTTCATGGTTGCGATGCTATCTAAGGTCGTCAGCTGAAGACCTCGCGTGGGCACAGAGGGACTCGAACCCCCGACTCCCTGCTTGTAAGGCAGGTGCTCTAACCAACTGAGCTATGCGCCCCGGCGGACTATTCTGGCAAAACCTGGGCCTTGCGCTCAACCGGCCGGGCCCGCCAGCCTGTCGCATCCGCTTCAGCCCTGGATTGCCGCCTTCACGCGCGCCGCGACTTCGGCACCCGGGGCCCTACCTTGGGCGACGGCATTGACGGCCTTGACCAAGGGGCCCATGTGCTTCATGGATAGGGGCTCGCCTGCCTCCACCACCTTGGCGATTTCAGCAGCCACGAGTTCGTCCAGTTCCTCAGCAGTCAAAGGAGCAGGCAGGTAGGCCGCGATGAACTCAGCCTCCGCCGCCTCCCTGTCCGCCAGCTCCTGACGACCAGCTTCCGCGTAAGTCTCGGCTGAGTCGCGACGCTTCCGCTGCTCCTTCGTGAGAACGGCCAACTCCTCAGCGTCGCTCAGTGCCCGCGCGACGTTTCCAGCCACCTCTTCCACGGTGATGGCGGCCAGCATCATCCGGATGGTCGATTTCGCGAACTCATCCTTCGCGCGAAGGGCGTTGGCTAGGTCAGCCTGTAGACGAGTCTTCGTTGCAGCCATGTGACTTCCTTTCTCGTGGTCCCTATTCAACCAGCACCGCTACCCGGGCCGGAGACGGTAAGCTGGGTCATCGTGGCTGAAGCAGAACTCCAAACCCAGATCGACCAGCTTGGCAAGTCGCTTGATTCCATTGAGGCCGTGGCCGATCTGCCTCGCCTACGCGCCGAGATCACCCAGCTGGCCGAGGAAGTTGCCGCGCCCGACCTGTGGGATGACCAGGAGAACGCGCAGCGCGTCACCTCCAACCTGTCAGCTCGCCAAAACGAGGTTGAGCGCTTGGAGGGACTGCGAGATCGCCTAGAAGATGCCGCCGTGATGCTGGAACTCGCCAACGACGAGGGAGATGAGGAGGCGCGCACCGAGGTGCGACGGGAACTAGCCAGCATGGCCAAGGAGATCGAAGCCCTGGAGGTACGCACCTTGCTCTCCGGCGAGTACGACTCCCGCGAGGCGCTCGTGACCATTCGCGCGGAGGCCGGTGGCGTCGACGCCGCGGACTTCGCCGACAAGCTCATGCGAATGTACCTGCGCTGGGCGGAACGGCACGGCTACGCCGTTGAGGTCTACGACACCTCCTACGCGGAAGAGGCGGGCCTGAAGTCCGCTACCTTCGCCGTCAAAGCCCCCTTCGCCTACGGCACCCTATCCGTCGAGCAGGGCACCCACCGGCTGGTGCGGATCTCCCCGTTCGACAACCAAGGCCGTCGTCAGACATCTTTCGCGGGTGTCGAGGTGCTCCCAGTCACGGAGGAAACCGACCACATCGACATTCCCGAATCCGACATTCGCGTCGATGTTTTCCGCTCCTCAGGCCCCGGTGGCCAGTCGGTCAACACCACCGACTCGGCCGTGCGTATCACCCATCTCCCCACCGGAGTCGTGGTCAGCTGCCAGAACGAGAAGTCGCAGCTGCAGAACAAGGCGGCGGCTCTGCGGGTCTTGCAGTCCAGGCTGCTGGAGCTAGCACGTCTGGAGCGGGAGAAGGAGATGAACGCGCTCAAAGGAGACGGCGGGAACTCTTGGGGGGCGCAGATGCGCTCCTACGTCATGAACCCCTATCAGATGGTCAAAGATCTGCGGACAGAATACGAGGTCGGCAACCCGGAAGCGGTCTTCGACGGCGACATCGACGGGTTCATCGATGCCGGCATCCGGTGGCGCAAGCGTGCCGAGTCCGCGATCAGCTAGGGCGGTCACATCGGTTCTGCACGGCCGGAAAACTAACCGCGGCCTACGCGAACGCCGCTTCTCCTGTCGTGTTGGTGGCCTGGACCGGCGTGTTGCACCCAAGGGTTTGGAGTCCCGTGGTTAACTGCTAGAGACCGTATCTTGAGAGTTTCTCAGGATCTTCCCCTAGCCGGTCGGAGCAGCACTGTGATCACTTTCGAGGACGTCACGAAGTTTTACCCTGGGCAGGACCGCCCAGCACTTCGCAACATCAACCTTGAGATCGCGAAGGGCGAGTTCGTCTTCCTCGTGGGTCAGTCCGGCTCCGGCAAGTCGACCTTCCTACGCCTGATCCTCCGTGAGTACCGGCCTACGCAAGGAACCTTGTATGTGGCGGGCAAGAACCTCGGCACGCTCAACCAGTGGAAGGTACCGGCCCTCCGGCGCCAGATCGGCACAGTTTTCCAGGACTTCCGGCTGCTCCCCGGCAAAACCGTCTACGAGAACGTGGCCTTCGCCCTGCAGGTGATCGGCAAACCGTCGCGTGTAATCCGCCATCTCGTTCCCGAGACTCTGGAACTGGTCGGCCTCAGCGGGAAAGAAGGCCGACTCAACGAGGAACTCTCCGGCGGCGAGCAGCAGCGCGTCGCCATCGCCCGAGCCTTCGTCAACCGGCCCAAGATCCTGATCGCCGACGAACCCACCGGAAATCTTGACCCGGAGACCTCCGTCGGCATCATGAAACTCCTCGACCGGATCAACCGCACCGAGACCACCGTCATCATGGCCACCCACGACTCCTCAATCGTGGATCAAATGCGACGCCGCGTGCTGGAACTGCGCAAGGGAGAACTTGTGCGCGACCAAGCTAAAGGCGTCTACGGCGTCAACTGACCCCAGGGAGAATCTTTAATGAGGCATACACTTCGGGAGACCTGGTCGGGGTTGAAACGCAACACGGCCATGACCATCGCGGTCATAGTCACGATGGCCGTGTCGCTGTCGCTGTTCGGCGTCGGGTTGCTCACATCAATGCAGGTCGACCAGATCAAGAGCCGCTGGTACAACAAGATCGAGATCTCCGTGTTCCTGTGCACCGAGAGAACTTCTGGCGGGAGCTGCGAAACCGGCAAAGCCACCACGGACGCTCAACGAGACGCCATCAAGTCGGCGCTCGAAGCCAACCCGGAGGTACAGGAAGTCTTCTACGAGTCCAAGGAAGAAGCCTTCGAGGAGTTCAAGCGAGTCTTTAAGGACTCACCAATTCTGGCCTCTCGGACGGCAGAACAGATGCAGGACTCCTTCCGCATCAAACTAGTCAACCCGGAGCAGTACCAAACCGTGGTCAACGAGGCCAAGGGCCTCCAAGGAGTACAGAACGTACGGGACCTCCGCGAGGTCCTTGACCCCACGTTCAACGCCCTCAATGCCCTCAAATGGGCCACTATTGGCATGAGCCTCCTGCTACTGCTAGCAGCCGCCCTCCAGATCACAACCACCATCCGGATGGCCGCGTTCACGCGCCGCAGAGAAATCGGGATCATGCGGTTGGTGGGGGCGTCCAACTTCTACATCATGCTCCCATTCCTGCTCGAAAGCCTCATCGCCGGTGTCGTTGGGGCACTCATCGCCTCGGGTGCCTTGGCCGCCACCTACATCGTGGTGATCGAGCAGAACGCCCGAACCTCAATCCAAGCTTTATCTTGGATTGAGTGGCCGCAAGTGTTTTCTGCCATGATTGCCATCGGAGCCGTTGGTGTTGCTTTGGCTATCATCCCGACGCTACTGGCCACCAGGAAGTACCTCAGAATCTGACGTGTTAGGAGATAAAGGTGAATCGGGAACTTCCCCCTCAGCCCGAAAACCGCATCCTCAATCGCATCTCGCGCGGCCTGGTCGCCTCCGTCTTGAGCGTAGCCATGCTCGGGATGATCTGGGGCCAGGCAAACGCGGATGAGCTAGACGACCAACGGGACAAGCTGCAGTCCGAGATCGACGCCCAGAAAGTGGCTGTCGAGGGAGCTTCCAGCGAACTAACCGACGCCGTCAAAGCCCTGGAGACCGCCAAGGGCGAACTGCGAACTGCCGAGGAACAGCTGGCAGCCGCGGAAGTCGAGCTCCAGAAGTCGGCAGAACTCGACGCCCAGCGCGCCGAAGAACTCAAAGCGGCCGAAATCAAGGCAGAAAAAGCCAAGGCTGATGTCGAGGCGGCCCAGGCCGCCTACGATTCCGTCGATCGTCGCACCAACGAGGAGATCACCGTCATCACCCAACAGGGCGGCGGATACGAGCAACTCTCCATGTTCCTCACCGACTTGGAAAGCGCGGACCTCAACCAGCGTGCCCAACTCGCCGACACCCTGTTCTCCTCCAGCGCCCTGGAACTAGACGAACTCACCGAGCGCCGATTCCAGCTCGACGCAGCCAAGACAGCGGCCGACGAAGCGGAAGCCGCCGCCGCCGAAGCCCGAAAGGCCGCAGCCGACCAGCTCGAGGCCTCCAAAGCAGCGGAGGTCACCGCCGCCGAGCAGCGCCAAGTCGTAGCCGACAAGGTGGCCCAGCGCGACGAGGCCGCCAAGAAGGCCGACGCTCAGTTGAACTCTGAGAAACAGCGCCAAACCGAACTCGAGACAGAAGCCGCCGACGTTGATCGGCGGATCCAGGAACGCATCGCCGAAGAGAAGCGACTGGCCGCGGAAAAGGCCGCCCAGGAGAAAGCAGCTCAGGAGAAGGCGGCACAGGAGGAGGCCTCCCGCAACAAACAATCGCAGTCAAGCTCCTCTTCCTCGTCAAGCCCGTCGAGTTCGAACTCAACATCTAGTTCTTCCTCCTCAAGCAGCAGTTCCGCGTTCTCACGCCCAGTCAGCGGCAGCCTCAGCTCACCGTACGGAATGCGGTTGCACCCGGTACTCGGATACTGGAAGCTGCACGACGGCACCGACTTCGCCGCCGGCTGCGGGTCCCCCATATATGCCCCAGCTGACGGGGTGGTTTCGGAACGCTACTTCAATGCTGGATACGGAAACCGGCTCATGATCGACCACGGCAGCATCAACGGCACGTACGTCACGACGGGGTACAACCATGCTACGTCGTACACGGTGTCCGTGGGCCAACGCGTCTCCAGGGGCCAGTTGATTGGATACGTGGGCACCACGGGATATTCCACCGGCTGCCATCTGCACCTGATGGTGTGGGAAAACGGCTCCGTCACCAACCCCATGGCTCGTTGGTTCAGCTGAGGGTGAACGTGGCATCATAGCGGGATGCCCAGGGAAACCGGAGTAAAGCTCATAGCCCAAAACAAGAAGGCCCGCCACGACTACCACATCGGTGATACCTACGAGGCCGGGCTAGTCCTCACCGGAACCGAGGTGAAGACCCTCCGGCTCGGGCGGGCCTCCCTGGCTGAGGCCTACGCCACCGTCGATGACGGCGAGGTGTGGCTGCGCAACGCTCACATACCCGAGTACGAGTTCGGAACCTGGCGCAATCATGCGGCGAAACGTTCCCGAAAACTTCTGCTCAACAAGCGGGAGATAGCCAAACTCGCCAAAGAGACGGAAGCTTCCGGACGTACCGTCGTGCCCCTATCCATCTACTTCAAGAACGGCTACGCGAAGGTTGAGATCGCCGTCGCCACGGGTAAGCGGGACTGGGACAAACGCCAGACCATCGCCCAACGGGACGCTGATCGCGAGGCGCAGCGGGCGCTACGCGCACGAAACCGGTTCGGCGCCGGACGTAGATGAGCTGGGAAAGCACGAATCATGGGGGCAGGATCAGGGCTGTCCCTGGTACTGCGGGGCGTGATCGGACAGCACTATGGAGTTCATGAACGACTCGAGTCTTTCAACCCTCATCACTGATGTGCAGCGCGACCGCGCCGTCGAGTACCTGCAGCGGGCCTACGCGGCAGGGGCCCTGTCCGAAGGACTGTTCGAGGAGCGGCTCGGCCAGGCGTTGACGGCTCAAACTCGGGGTGAACTGAATGCCTCCCTACGTGGAATAGCGCGCGTTGCTCCGGCAATGCTGAGCGGCCCTCCGGCAGCCAGCAATCGAGCAACTGAGGGGATCCAGAACCTAGCAGCCGGGCTCTTTCACCTCGCCACGTTGCCCACAGCCTTCCTCGCCCCAGCGCTCGGGCGAGCCTTGGCACCGGCCGGCGGGCGAGCCTCCCTGGAAGCCTCACGTGCTATGTGCTTTCAGTTCAACGCGCTGATCTACGGCTCCGTCGCTGTGCTACTCGTCGTGTGTCAAGTGGCCTCACCGCTGCTCCTGCTGTTCGGCTTCGTCGCCTGGGGCCTCCTAACCCTCTGGCTCGCAATCCGCGCCTTCACCGGCCAGAAATCGACAGCACTCGTTGAACGCCTGATGCTCGTGCGCCCCCAGGAAGACCGTCTGGCCAGGATGCGGTAGACTACAAAGCGCAACAACTCAACAGGGGATGACTGGTTTCGACTTGGACGGTAGTTCGAGGAGAAGCGGGCCGAGGATCCATGCCTATCTCGTTAACGCTGCATGGGAACCAATAAGTGCCAACAACAACCGCACTGACTTCGCTCTCGCTGCCTGATCAGCGATCGAAGGGTCACGCCCGGGGGTGCCTTCCTTCCGGTGCCTGGCCTCAATCTAGAAGGCTTGCTGAAACGCCTGAGCCTCAGGGGCGTTTCGGGACTTAACTGAAGCTGGGCCTGGCTGCAACTTGCTG
>JAUNKK010000083.1:8421-12341 GCA_030532825.1 Propionibacteriaceae bacterium | reverse complement strand
TTGGGCCAGGAGAACTCTCTATCGCCCGGGACGAGAACAAAGACGTAGTCGTCGGCGGCGCGGCGCACGACGATGGTCTTGACCAGATCCCGCGGCTCGATGCCCCGCAGCGCGGCGGCCTCAGCCAGCGAGCCGACCCGACCGTGCCGGGTCACCGTGTGCGCCACCCCGAGTTCGCGCAGGTGCCGCAGGGCGGGGGTGTCGTCAGCCATGACGTCCAGCCTATTGGTTTCGGCTTGAGCATCCACAGAATTGGTCCCGCGAGGTCAGGGCTCCTTATCTCACCGATGCGGATCAGCTGACCGCCCTCATGACTGAAGCTGACGCTGCGGGCCACGACGTCGACGACTAGTGGTCGAACACCCGGACGGGGATGACGGTGCGCAGCTGCTGTTCGCCGTGCGGCACCTCCGCCACGCAGACCTCCACGTCGAAGGTCGCCGCCAAGGTGTCGGCCGTCATCACATCGTCGGTGGGGCCGCTGATGGCCCGATGGCTGGCGTCGAGCAGCAGCACCTGGTGGGCGATCTTCATGGCGTGCGCGGGGTAGTGCGTGTTCATGATCACGCTCAGCCCACGCTCCGCCACCAGCCGCCCCAGCAGGTCCAGCACGATGAGCTGATTGTGGAAATCCAGTCCCGTCTCGGGCTCGTCCAGCACCAGCACCCGCGGCTCCGCCACAAGCGCGCGGGCGATGAGCACCATCTGAAACTGCCCGCCCGACATCGTCGCGCACGGCATGTGCGCTAAGTCCCTCGCCCCGATCTCGGCGAGGACCTCCTGCGCCATGGTGCGTTCGCGGCGACCGGGCTGGGCCAAGAGCGACAGATGGGCGGCCCGCCCCAGCAGCACCATGTCTAGGCCCGTCAGCCCGCTCGCTGCCGCGTTGCGCGCCTGCGGCACGTATGCGATGCTGCGGCCCAGATCCCGCGGCGACAGCGTCGCCAAGTCTATCCCGTCCAGGTAGGTCGCGCCCGAAGCCCAGCGTTGCAGGCCCAACATGGTGCGCAGCAAAGTGGTTTTGCCCGCTCCGTTCGGACCCAGGATCGCCAATAACTCAGCCTTGCCCACCGCCACATTGATATCGCGCAGGATCGGCGCAGGCGCGCCGGGGTAGCGGAATGTGCCGTCCCGAATCTCCAGCGTCATGCCCGGCTCCCCATCGTGCGACGCAGCAGCGTGATGAAGAATGGCGCCCCGACGATGGCCGAGACCACCGACACCGGTACCTCCGCCGCCGTGATGGTGCGCGCAACCGTGTCGATGACCAGCATGATCACCGCCCCCAGCAGCACGCACACCGGCAGCAACTGCCGATTGTTGGAGCCGGTGAGCATTCTGGCGGCGTGGGGCACGATGAGCCCAATCCAGCCCACCTGCCCGCACATGGAGATCACCGAGGCAGTGACCACCGTTCCGGCGACGATGATCCCGATCCGCAGCGTCCGCAAGTTGACCCCGGCGGCGCGCGCCTCGTCATCGGAGAGCGACAGGACGTTGAGTCGCCACCGTAGCGCCAGGATCACGCCCATCCCCAGCAGAAGTAGCGGCACCGCGAAGGTAATCTGCTGGTAGGAGATCCCGGCCAGTGAACCCATCAGCCAATACGTGATCTCGGGTAGTTCGCTCGTGGGATCCGCGGTCAGTTTCAAGATGGACAGCACCGCATCGGCCAGCGCCCCGACAATCACGCCAGCCAGCACCAGCATCACCACGTCCCGGCCGTTGCGCGTCCGAGCCACCGTCGTGGTGATCAGCACCGTGACCAGCCCGCCCACTAGCGCCACCGCCTGCACCCCCACCAGGTTCCAGTTCAGCAGCAGCCCCAACACGGCACCCACGCAGGTACCCGACGCGACCCCGAGGGTGTCGGGCGTGGCCAGCGGATTGGAGAACAGCGACTGATAGGCGGCGCCTGCCACTGCCATCCCCGCCCCGATGAGGATGGCGACGATCACCCGCGGCAGACGCAGGTTGAACACCACCGAGTCGATCGCGGGGTCGGAGTGGACAGCCCCCGTGGCACGGGCATGAAATGCCTCCCACAGGTCCGGCAACGAGACGTTGAAGCGCCCAATCGCGAGGGCCACCGCGGCAGTCGCCGCCACCAACAGCAGCAGCATCGGAAGCACCCATGGGCGCAGCCTTCCCTCGTGGAGGAAGGGCGTGCTCATCAGGCGTCAGGGTTGATGATCTTGGCTGCCTGCTCGTCGCTCAGCTCGAAGCCGTACATCTTCTGGTAGTAGGCCTTCGTGAGTGCGGGCAGGTCGATGCCGGTGAACAGGTCCGGGTAGAGGCTGGAGCCCACCCAGTAGGTGGCCAGCGGGGCGTCGGGATTCGGCGTGAACCAGTTCCACATGCCCAGCCCGGTGGAATAGACGGCCTTGTTTTGGTAGGCGGCGAGCTGGCTGAAGTCGACCCCGCCCGTGGTGCCAGTCTCCAAGATGTCCTTGGCGGTGATCTGGCTCATGCCTTTGCCGGTGACGAGGATCACGTCCGGGTTCCAGTTATGTACCTCTTCGAGGGTGACCGGGAGGGCGGAGCCGTCCGTGCCCTCGGCCGCGTCCTTGTAGTTCATGCGCTTCGCCCAGGAATCGGTGAACCAGCCTTTAGTGCCGGCTGCGACGGTGAGCTGGCCGTCGCTGACACCCATGATCACCATGGCGGAAAGCTTGTTGGCCTCATCGATCTTCGCGGCTCGTGCTGCGGCGTCTTCGACATAGCCGGTGCCTAGGGCGATCTTCTCGGTCATCTTGCCCGGCTCGTCGAAGACCTGCTCCAGCAGGGTCATCCAGTCGCCGTACAAAGTGGTGGGATCGCCCATTGTGGAGAAACCGACCGCGGGGATCCCGGCCGCGGCGAACGCCTCACCATGTTCGCTGTTGTGGGAGTTGTAGAACACCACGTCAGGGCGCAGCGTCAGCAGGGACTCGGTGTTGAGCTCACCGTTGTTGTAGTAGGAGGTATCCACCTCCAGGATCTCGGGGGCGATCTCGGCGGCGATGGTCTCCTTCAGCGACTTCACCCGCGTCCCCCACATGCCGACGACGTGCGGTGCCGCGCCGTTGAAGTAGGCGATGTAGGTGGATTCGATGGGGATCTGATCGAACGCCACCCGGGTCACCTTGGCCGGCAAGGTGACCTGTTTGCCCCCGTGGTCGGTGATGGTACGGGTGCCGGACGAGGCCTCACCTGAGGTTGACGAGGTGGGGTTGGAGCTGCCACACGCGGCCAGCCCGCCAGCGGCCGAAACCGCCATTGTGCCTAGTAGGAACGTTCTGCGGGGGATAGGCATTCAGTCACCTCGGGGGGAGGGGTCTTGGTAGCGGATTCGCTCGATCACATTAAATCAGGCAAGCCTTGCTTAAATCGCCGGCCCTCGGCTTAACGGCCGGGATCGCTGCCAGCCGCCTGTGCAGGTCCTCGGGCCAAATGCTTCGTTGGCTGTAAGCGTCCGCGTCTTGAGTTCAGCGAATCGCTGGAAAGACTTCAGCGAATCGTTAGTTTCGCCGTAGCGAAACGGGACCCTGGCCTGATCCTTCCTCATCAGGCGGCTGCCCACCTGGTCCAGGAACCTCACCAGCCGACAGGTGCAGCGAAGCAAGTGCTACGTCACCGACTCCGGACTCTGCGCCGCGCTCACGGGCCTCAGCGCCGAGCGGCTCAGCTCCCCCGCGGGCGTCGACTACCTCGGCGCAATGCTCGAACTTTTCGTTGTCGACGAACTGGCGCGGCAGCGCGAATGGAGCCAGACGCCCTTCGAACTTGCCCACTACCGCGACCGCAACGGCGCAGAGGTGGACATCATCATTGAGACGGGCGAGGGCGTCATCGCGGTGGAGGTCAAAGCCACCAGTTCCGCGCGCCCGGGCCACTTCAAGCACCTGGCCAATCTGCGCGACCGCCTGGGCGAGGAGTTC
>JAUNKK010000083.1:0-8321 GCA_030532825.1 Propionibacteriaceae bacterium | reverse complement strand
CGGGCGCAAGCTGGCCAAGCCGGGGCCGTGGTCGGAGATCGGGTTCCAGGGCGCCCTGCTGTGGGGCGCCTGCCAGGGATCAGGCAAGACGCCGTACCGGGTGAGCGTGGACACCGCCGGTCCCGCGTACAAGTGCTCGTGCCCGAGCCGCAAGTTCCCCTGCAAGCACGCACTGGGGTTGCTGTTCCTGTGGGCGCAGGGCCAGATCTCGGAGACCGGCGAGGTGGCCGCGTTCGCGTCCGAGTGGGCCCAGGCCCGCGAGACCAGGGCCGCGAAAAAGACCGCAGAGCCCAAAGAACAGACCGAGGAGCAGAAGGCTGCCGCCGCCAAGCGCGCTGCGCAACGCGAGGAGTGGGTCACCGCAGGATTGGCCGAACTGGACCGGTTCCTGGCCGACCAGATGCGCGAGGGCCTCGCCAGCCACGCCGCCGATCGACCCCAGCGGCTGGAGCGGATGGCGGCCCGGATGGTCGACGCCCAGGCCCCCGGGGTGGCCTCCCGGCTGCGGGAGCTAGCCACCGTCACCACCGGCGACTGGCCCGCCCAGGTCGTCGACGAGTACGGCTCCCTCCACTTGCTGGCCGCGGCCTGGGCCGGGCGGGACCGGTTCGACCCGGAGTTGATGACCACCGTCCGCGCCCACCTCGGGTTCACCACTCGCACCGACGAGGTGCTCACCCAACCGGGCGTGCGGGACCGCTGGGTGGTGCTGGGCATGCGCGACGCCGACGAGGAACAGGTCAGCGTCCGCCGCGTCTGGCTGTGGGGCCGCGATACCGGGGCTCGCGCCCTCGTGCTGTTCTTCGCCCGCGACGGCGAGGGCTTCGACACCGGGCTGTATCCCGGCTCCGAGCTGGACGCCGACCTGCACTTCTACCCCGGGCGGCCCCAGCTACGTGCTGTCGTCGGCACCAAACATGGCGAGCGGCCCAGCGTCGACAGCTGGGACCTGACCGGGGGCAGAGTCGCCGACGCCGTCGCGGAACTGCGCGCCGCGGTGGCCGCCGACCCGTGGCTGGGCGCCTGGCCCGTCGCGATTCACGGCGCCCTGCGCTGGGACGAGCGGGCCTGGCTGGTGGCTGAAACGGCGGTGCCCCTGGCGGGTGTCGAGGTCGACCGCTGGCGCCTCCTCGCCGAACTCGGCTCCCAGCCAACGACGATCTTTGGGGAGCTGAGCGCCGAGGGCCTGCGCCCCACCGCCTACCTCCAAGGCGGGGTGGCACGCCCCCTGTAAGGGGACGTATCAGGACTTCAGCCGTCGGCGAGCCAGCCCGGCTGCATTTGCTGGCGTGCATCCAGATAACTGCGTCTCTACCAGGCCCCCTGGAGTGTTGGGGTGGCCGGGTCGGCTTGCTTACCCGAGGCTCAACTCGCGGGGAGACTGGACTTGCCAAGCAAGTAACATAAGTGATTAAGTTAACCCATGAATTTAGCGCACGAGCTCCACGGCCTCGTGCGTACGCTCGACCGCTGGGCCGAGTGGCGCCTGCGGCCCGAAGGGTTGAGCTACAACCGTTACATTGCCCTCGTCATCCTCGATGAGCACCCTGGCATCACAGGACGAATGCTTGCCGGGGCCCTTGAAGTGACCGAGGCAGCAGCCAGTGGCATCGTGCGTGCGCTCCTAGACGGCGGGCATGTGAGAAACATGGCGGGTCGGGGCTCGGGTAATGTCCGCCGCCTCGCGCTCACGGATAGTGGACGCAGCACGCTTGCGCGGGCCAGCGCCCTCCTCGAAGGCTCACTGGACGACTCGGCCCGGCGTATCGGCATCGACCCAGAATCGCTCGCGTTCACCATCCGCAAACTGCACGATGAAGTGCGACACCCGCCAGCCGACACCCCCGAAAAAGAAGAACACCGCCCGTGATCACCGCCCTCGCCCTCACCGTCGTAGTACTGGGTGTACTGCGTTTTATACTTCTCGTTGCTGCTCACCTCATCAACCGGGACATCAACATCGTCGAGCACGCCGTCAGTGACTTAGCCCTTGGCCCGACGCGTGCACTGAGCCGCGTCACTACCTGGCTCACGGCTGTGCTGTGGCTTGGTCTTGGCGCACTAGTGTGGCTTGCGCAGCCAGAGTGGAGCGAACGGGGGCTCGTTCTTGCTGCACTCTCTGCACTCGCGGTGATCTTCGCCGTCCTGCCCTTCCTGCCCACCGATCTTGAGGGCGATCAGCCCACCGTACGGGGGCGCCTTCATCTCGTCGCCGCCGTAGCCTGGTTCGCCCTTGCGTATGGAACCATGCCGAGCTTCGTGCGCATCCTGAGTCAGGTGGCCCCTAAGGGGATCGTGACCGCTGCGGAGATGACGTCGCGAGTCGCAGGTTTCGCGCTGGCGGCTTTGGTTGTGGCGCTCGTGATACCTCCGCTACGCCGTCGCGCATTCGGCCTTTCCGAGCGGCTTTTCCTGCTTGCGGTCATCGTGTTCTACGTGCTCGTGCCCATCGGGATGCTCACGGCTGAGCCCCGCCAATCACTAGGATGACGGCATGACCGACTACGCCGTGACTGCGCTGTGAAGCCCGCCCAGTTGGTGGCGGCCGCGCTGGTCGGCAGCCCCGAGGCGGACATCCTCGACCAGGCGGCGCGGGCCGCCGCCGCCCGCCGCGCCATCGTCCCCATGCGGGACCTTGAGCCACCCGAGCCCGCGCCGGAGCAAGAGGCCAACCAGCCGGCACCCGCGTTCGTCGCGGTCGTCGGCAACATCCTCGCCCGGCCACCCGCCAGCCGCGACCCCCTCCTCGTCGAGGCCCTCGACGCCTTGGCCCAGCGCGGCCTAGTGCTGCCCACCCGGCTGCTCGTGCCCGTACTCGAAGCCACCCTCTTCAGCCGCGAGATCGCCGCCGCCATGCCGCCCGTCCTCGGCGCCCGCGGCCGCTGGCTCGTCGGGCTCCACCCCCGCTGGCTGCGCGGCCGCGCCGTCGCCGAACCCAGCCCGGAGCACTGGGACGAGGGTACCCTGGCGGAGCGCATCGCCTGGGTGCGGCACCAGCGAGGCCGCGACGCCGACGCCGGGCGCGCTCTCGTCGTCGAGGCCCGCAAGGAGAAGGCCGCCGACCGTGCACAGTTCGTCGCCGCCCTCGAAGAGGGCCTCAGCCTCGCCGACGAGGAACTCCTCGAAGACCTCCTGCGCGACCGCTCTAAAGAGGTGGGCCGCGCCGCCGCCCGCCTCCTCGCCCGGCTCGACGGCTCCGCCTACCTCGAGCGCGCCCTAGCCCTGGCCGGTGCCTCCTTCACGCCTACCACCGCTTCGGCCAAAGGATTTCTCAGCAGGTTCCGCGCCCCCAAGCCCGGCCCCGTCACCGCGACCGCCCCGACGCGGGAGGACGGCGTCGCCGACTTCCACGCCGACGTCGCCGACCTCCGCCTCCCGAAGGGCCCCGCCGGGCGGGTGGTGGCGCTGGCCGCCATGATCCCGCCGCACCGCTGGGCCGAGATCGGCCTCAGCCTCGCCGACCTCGCCGAAGTACGCCTCGACGACGAACCCATCGACCTGACCCCCGCGCTCGCCCAGGCCACGCTGCGCTGGCGCGACGTTAACGCCGCCCGCATCCTGCTGGCGCGTCAGGCCGATGTCAGCCTCGTCCCCCTCCTGCCACCCGCCGAGCAGGGCCCCGCCCTGGCGCAGGTCATTCGCGCCCTGGACAAGGACGCGCTAAGACAGTTCTGGCCGCACTGCTGGGAGCTGATGAAACACGGCGGCATCACGCTCAGCGGGGACGCCGTCGACGCGGTCCTTGACGGCATCGTCATCTGCGCCAACGCCGATCTGCCCGTCTCCGACGCCGCCTGCCAACTCGTCGCCCAAGGAGTCGAGCCCGCCGCGGCCCCGGCCACGGTCGCCCGCATCCACGTCATCTCCCGCCATCCGAAGGTCGAATCCCAGACCGTCGGGGCACGCTATGTGCGTGACGCCGCAGCCTTCCTCACCATCCGCCACAGCATCTACGAATCCCTCAAGGAGCCCCGATGACCGACACCGTGCTGCGCCCGCACGCCGAGCAGGCCTTCGCCCAGGAACTCGACGCCCTCGCGCAGGTGGACGATCGCCCCCGCCCCGCGAACTGGAAGCTCTCCCCGTGGGCCGTCGTGCAGTACCTCATGGGTGCCAAGCTGCGTGACGGCACCCAGATCACGCCCAAGTACGTCGGCAATCAGCGGCTCATTGAGGTGGCCGTGGCCACCCTCGCCACCGACCGCGCCCTCCTGCTGCTCGGCGTGCCCGGCACCGCCAAATCCTGGGTGTCCGAACACCTCGCCGCCGCCATCTGCGGCGACTCCACGCTGCTCATCCAAGGCACTGCCGGTACCGCCGAGGAGGCCGTGCGCTACGGCTGGAACTACGCCCGCCTGCTCGCCGAGGGCCCCTCCGAGGCCGCGCTGGTGGCCTCGCCCATCATGACCGCCATGCAGCGCGGTGCCATCGCCCGCGTCGAGGAACTCACCCGCATGCCCTCCGACGTGCAAGACGGCATGATCACCACGCTCAGCGAGAAGACGCTACCCGTGCCCGAACTGGGCGTCGAGGTCCAGGCCCGCTCCGGCTTCAACCTCATCGCCACCGCCAACGACCGCGACCGCGGCGTCAACGACCTCTCCAGCGCCCTGCGCCGCCGGTTCAACACCGTCGTCCTGCCGCTCCCGGCCAGCGCCGACGAGGAACTCCAGATCGTCACCAAACGCGTCGCCGAACTGGGCCGCTCCCTGCAACTGCCCGACGTCGGCGACGCCCTGGCCGAGATCCGCCGCGTCGTCACCGTCTTCCGCGAACTGCGCCAAGGCCACACCGAAGACAACAAGACCTCCCTGAAGACCCCGTCGGCCACCCTCAGCGCCGCCGAGGCGATCTCCGTGGTGACCAGCGGACTCGCCTTGGCCGCCCACTTCGGCGACGGGGTGCTGCGCGCCGAGGACGTGGCCGCCGGGATCGTTGGCGCCGTCGTCAAGGACCCGGTCGCCGACGAGGTGATCTGGCAGGAATACCTCCAAACCGTGGTGCGCGAACGCGCCGGCTGGAAGGACTTCTACCGCGCCTGCCGCCACGTGACCCGATGAGCCAGGTCCGCCTGTTTGGGATCCGCCACCACGGGCCGGGCTCGGCCCGGTCGCTCAGGCGCGCCCTCGACGAGTTCGAGCCCGACGTCATCCTCATCGAGGGCCCAGTCGACGCCGACGCGATGATCCCGCACGTGCCCAACCTCAGCCCGCCCATCGCGCTGCTCGCCTGGGTGGGCGACGAACCCTCCCGCGCCGCCTTTTGGCCGTTTGCCACCTTCTCGCCCGAATGGCAGGCCCTCGACTGGGCCGCCGCGCACACCTGCCCCGTCACGTTCATCGACTTACCCAGCACGCTCAGCCTCGCCCGCGACCGCGAGGAATCCGCACGGGAAGACCCGCTGCGGCTGCTGGCCGAGGCCGCAGGCTACGACGACCCGGAACGCTGGTGGGAAGACCTCGTCGAGCAGCGCGACGCCGACGTCTTCGACGTGATCGCCGAGGCCATGACCGCCGTCCGGGAAGAACTCGACGATGACGACGAGACCCTGGTGCGCGAGGCCCACATGCGCAAGGCGCTGCGCGCCGCCAAACGCAACCACGAGAAGGTCGCGGTGGTGTGTGGGGCGTATCACGTGCCCGCCCTGGCCGCCAAGGTCACCGTCGCGCAAGACAACGCCCGCCTGAAAGGGCTCCCCAAGGCGAAGACACAGCTCACCTGGGTGCCCTGGTCGCACGGCAGGCTCGCCGCCGCCACCGGCTACGGCGCCGGGGTGCGCTCACCCGGCTGGTACCACCACCTGTTTGCCGCGCCCGACCGGCCCGTCGAACGCTGGCTCACCCACGTCGGCGGTGTGCTGCGCGCGCACGACCTGCCGATGTCGTCGGCGCACGTGATCGAGGCGGTGCGGCTGGCCGACACGCTCGCCGTGCTGCGCGGCCGCCCCATGCCGGGGCTGTCCGAGGTGCAGGAGGCCACGCTCGCGGTGCTGTGCGAGGGCAGCGACCTGGCCCTCGACCTCGTCACGCGCGAGGCCATGGTCGGGGAACTGCTGGGCGCGGTGCCAGATTCCGTGCCGCGCACCCCATTCGACGCCGACCTGACGGCCACCGCCCGCCGCCTGCGCCTCAGACAAGACGCCACCCCGAAGGACCTCGACCTCGACCTGCGCAAGGACAACGACCTGGCCCGCTCCCGCCTGCTGCGGCGGCTGCGGATCCTCGGCATCGGCTGGGGCACCTTCACCGGGCAGGCTGGCACCGGAACGTTCCGCGAATCGTGGCGGATCGTGTGGGAGCCCGAGTTCGCCGTCGCCGTCATTGACGCGTCCCGCTGGGGCAACACCGTCGAACACGCCGCCGGGGCCAAGCTCCTGGACGACACGGCCGACCTGGCCGGGGTGACCCGCGGCGTCGAGCAGGCGCTGCTGGCGGAGTTGCCGGGCGCGCTGCCCGAGCTGCTGCGTCTGCTGGACCTGCGCGCGGCCGCGGAAACCGACGTCGCCCGGCTGCTGGAGGCCCTCCCGGAGCTGGCGCGCGCCCACCGCTACGGCGATGTGCGCGGCACCGACACCGGCCGGCTCGGCGAGGTGGTCGAGGCGCTGCTGGCCCGCGCGACGGCCGGGCTGCCCGCCGCGCTCAGCGGGCTCGCGCCAGAGGAGGCGGAGCGCTTCCGGGGGCTGATCGACGCCGCCCACGCCGCCGTCGGGCTGCTCGGCGACGATAGCCAGGCGCTGTGGCGGGCCGCGCTGCTGTCCGCGATCGACCGCGCCGACCTGCCCGGGGTGCTCGCCGGGCGGCTGGTGCGGCTGCTGTACGACGCCGGGGTGCTGAGCGTCGACGAGGTGCGCGAGCGGCTCTCGCTGGCCCTATCGGGCGGGTATCCGCCCGCTGAGCAGGCCGCCTGGGCAGACGGGGTGCTGGCGGGCAGTTCGCTCCTGCTGCTGCATTCGCCCGCGCTGCTGCGCCTCCTCGACCAGTGGCTGCTGGGCCTGCCGGAGGAGCAGTTCACCGAGGTGCTGCCCGTGCTGCGCCGCGCCGTCGGGCGCTGGGAGAAGCCAGAACGCCGGGCGCTGGCCGGGAAGGTCGCCAACCTCGACCACGCCCAGGAAGCCCCCGACGAGGAGCTGGACCTGACCGGGCTGGCCGAGGTGCTGGCCACCGTCGAGACGATCCTGGAGGTTAAGCGATGAGCGTCGAAGTGGACCGCCGCTGGCGGCTGGTGCTGGGAGCCGACCCGGAGGACGCCGCCGGGGGAGGGCTGAGCAGCGACGACGCCGCGATGGACAAGGCGCTGGCCGCGCTCTACGACAATGACGGCCCCGGCACCCGCCGCGCCGGACTCGGTGGCTCCGCGCCGAAGGTGGCGCGCTGGCTGGGCGACATCCGCACCTACTTCCCGTCGCGCGTGGTACAGGTGATGCAGGGCGACGCCATCGACCGGCTCGGCCTGAAGCGACTGCTGCTGGAGCCGGAGATGATGGCCTCCGTGCAGCCCGACGTGCACCTCGTCGCCACCCTGGCCAGCCTGGGCCGCGTGATGCCCGCCAAGGCGAAGGAGACCGCGCGGGAGCTGGTGGGCCGCGTCGTGAAGGAGGTGGAGGAGCGGCTGGCTGACAAAGTGATCCAGGCGGTGCGCGGGGCGCTGAACCGGGCCGCCCGCACCACCCGGCCGCGGCTCAACGACATCAACTGGCCCCGCACGATCGCGGCGAACCTGGCCAACTACCTGCCCGAGCACCGCACCGTCGTGCCTGAGCGGATCATCGGCTACGGGCGCAAGCACACCGGCTTCCAGCGCGAGATCGTGCTGGTGGTCGACCAGTCCGGTTCCATGGCGAACTCGGTGGTCTACGCCAGCATCTTCTCCGCGGTGCTGGCCTCCATCAAGGCACTGAAGACCCACCTCGTCGTATACGACACCTCCGTCGTCGACCTCACCGACGAACTCACCGACCCCGTCGACGTGATCTTCGGCACCCAACTGGGCGGCGGCACCGACACCAGCCCAGCCCTCGCCTACTGCGAGAACCTCATCCAACGCCCCCGCGACACCGTCATGGTGCTCATCAGCGACCTTTACGACGCCGACCCGCAGCAGATGCTGCGCCGCATGGCCCAGTTTCAGCGGCAGGGCGTCACGATGGTCACCCTGCTGGCGCTCGACGACGACGGCACCCCCGGCTACAACCACGACGTGGCGGCCAGCCTGGCGGGCCTGGGTATCCCGGCGTTCGCCTGCACTCCCGACGCCTTCCCCGACATGATCGCCCTGGCCATCAACAGGGGCGACCTGGCGGGCTGGGCGTCCACCGAGCAGGT
>JAUNKK010000082.1 GCA_030532825.1 Propionibacteriaceae bacterium | reverse complement strand
CCGTTCTTCGCGGAGGCCACGATCTCGAAGCCCTCTTCGGCGAGGTCCTCGCCCAGCGCGTCGATCCACATCGGGTGATCGTCCACCAGCATGACGCGGTTGCGCTCGATGTCGCTCACTGTTCGCCCACTTTCACGGGGAACCTCAACTCCCATTCGGTGCCTAGCCCCGGGCTCGACTTGACGGTCGCGGTGCCGCCAAGGGCCGCGACGCGACCCACGATGGAGTTGCGGACTCCGAGGCGTCCACGGTCGCTAGCCAAATCAACCTCCGCTAGGTCCATTCCCACGCCGTTGTCGCGCACCCACACGATGATCTCGGAGCTGTCCTCCTGATCCAGCAACACCCAGGCTTTGGCCCCTGGGCCGGCGTGCTTGTCCACATTCTTCAAGGCCTCCAGCAGAGTGGCTTCGACTTCCTCCGCGATCAGCCGGGGCACCATGACGCTGCCTGCCATCGTCGACACCGTCACCGTCCCGCTCTGATACTTGTCCAATTGGGCGGCCAAGTCAACGTGCATGGTGGTGCCCTCGGTGACGATCTCGCGGTCTCGGATGAGGGTTCGCAGCTGGTTCTCGGAGCGGCGCGCCAGCTCAGCGAGCCGTGCCCCCCGCGGCCCAAGCCCGGGCCCCTCGCGTTCGACGAGGGCCAAGACCTGCAATGCGCCGTCGTGGACGATGCGCGCCAGGCGTTCCCGCTCCCCGAGCGCCACCGATCGGATTCTGGCCCGTTCTTGTTCCGTGATGGTGTGTTTGAACTGCGTGATGAGCACCCCGACGCACACCGTCATCAGCAGGACGGTGAGCGCCATGTCGCAGCGCCCCAGGGTGAAGCGGGGCGGGGTGGCGAACATCGCCATGGATGTGGCGACGGTGGAGGCCACACCGATGGCGGGTCCTCGCAGCACCGCCGCGTACAGGGAGCAGCCGCTCATCCAGAAGACCACCAGGGACAGGCCTTCGTAGGGGTGGGCGGTGACCAGTGGGGTGGCGAGGATGAGCGAGCAGGTGACGGCGGCATCTGCCAGGTGGACCCACAGGCTACGTGCCGTTGGTCGACGTAGCAGGAGCGTCACGAAGACGGTCCACAAGGCGATGACCGCTAGGGCCGCGATCAGACCTGGTTTGTTGTGGGCGCTGGGGTAGACGACCCACAGGCTCATCACGACTGCGTGAATGGCCAGCATGATGCGCACCGTCGAGGTCACGACGAAGACCCGCCCCAATACGTCGTAGTCCTTGCGGAACCACGAGGAGGTCGCCTGGAGCCAACCCAAGCCAGCCGAGGTGGGGCGCGGCCCTGAGGTCACTCGTCCGCCGCCCTTGGTCTGGGTCCGCCACCGGGCCGCGGCAGCACGAACTCGTCGGATCCCTTCTCCTTCAGATCGCCGTACTTGACCCGTGTGGCGTAGACGTCGGCGTATTCCTGGCCCGTGAGCTGCTGGATCGCGGCCAGCACCTCGTCTGTGACCCAGCGGAGGGTTTTCGTCTCACTTTCACGGTCCCGTAGGTCGGAGAAGTCGAGAGGCTCGCCCACGATGACGATGGGGCGTTTCACCCAGGGAATTCCGCAGAATCGGACGGTGTGGGTGCCGACGAGCCCCACCGGCAGCACTGGGGCGCCCGAGGACAGCACCATGCGCGCCATGCCCGTCTTGCCCTTGTAGAGCCGTCCATCCGGTGAGCGCGTCCCCTCGGGGAAAATCCCGACGAGGTGACCGCTGTCCAGCACCTCGAAGATGGCTCTGAGCGAGGCAGCCGACGCCCGCCCCCCGCCGCGGTCCATCGGCACCATGCCGATGGCTTTGAGAAACCACGCCACGATCTTGGAGCCGAGGCCGCGCTTGCCTTCGAACAGTTCGCGCTTTGCCGGGAAGGTGACCTTTCGGGGCAGCATCGCCGGGATTACGACGGGATCCATCGTGGCAATGTGGTTGCTGACCAAAATGGCGCCGCCGTCGGCGGGCACGTTCTCAGCGCCGACGATGCGGGCGCGGAAACCGAACCGGACCAGAGGGCGGAACAGGGCGTGCTTGAAGAACCTGTACCACATCGCGTTTTGCGTCAGCCGACGCGACGCGCACCCACGTAGGGCATCTCATTCAACGGCGACACAACGACGCCCTTGCCGGGGTTGGCGGCATGGACGATCTTGCCGTCACCGATGTACATACCGACGTGGCTGAGGCCGCTGTAGTAGAACACCAGGTCGCCGGGACGCAGGTCGCCCTTCGACACGGCGCTGCCCGCCCCGTACTGCGCCTGCGAGGTGCGCGGCAGAGTGATGCCCACCTGCTTGTAGGCGTAGGACATCAGGCCGGAGCAGTCAAAGGAGCTGGGTCCAGCAGCGCCGAAGACATAGGAGGAACCGATCTTGGACATGGCGGCGCTGACGGCCTGGGATGCGCGATCTGAGCCGTCCCCGGCGACGGGCGGGTCGCTGGGTTCTGGGGACGGGCTGGCTTCCTTCTCGGCCTCTTCGGCGGCGCGCTGCCGCTCCTCCTCCAGCTGGCGCAGCCGTTCCTGCTCCTCCGCATTCAGCCGATCGTAGACGGCCTGGGCCTCGGCCTCTTTCTTCTCGTAGTCCGCAAGGAGCCGTTCCTTCGCCGCCTGGTCTTCCTGCAGCGCCTGGGTGGTGGCGGCCTGATCGTCACGCAGGGTGTCGAGACGGGCCTGCTCCACCTGAAGCGCCTGGAGATCGGCGTTGCTTCGGTCAGTCTCGTTCTGGATGGTCGTCAAACCGGAGAGGAAGCTGGAGTCCGTCGCGCTGCTCAGCAGCTGGCTGGTGATGTCCATGCCACCGCTGTTGAGCTGCAGCATCGCCAGGTCACCCAGGTCGCTACCGAGCTGGCTAACCTTTTCTTCCTGAGCCGTGAGGTCCGTGCTGAGGGACGCCAGCTTGTCTTCGGCATCCGCCGCGCTGGCTGCGGCCTCAATGATCTGTGATTCCAGCGACGCGGCTTCCTCGTGGATGCGGTCCAGCTCGGCCTTGGCTGCGTTGACGGCATCCGGGTCGGCGGATGCTGTGGGGACGAAAACAACGCCAGAGGCGACCAGAAGACCTACCAGGCCAATGCGCAACTGCTTCACTTTTGTTCTCCAGACGCTCGGGAACGAGGCTGAGAGAATCCTAAACGACCTTCAGGCCATTCCCCAAGTCCATGCGCAGCGGCGGCACCAGCCCGGCCTGGGCCAGCACCCCCAGGGCATCTCGTTCGATGGGTTCGAGCGGCAGCATCGACTGGTCCTCGTCCAGGAGGCAGCTCATCACGCAGTCTTGGCAGCCCGGGCCGCGCGCGGTGCAGCGGTCACAATCAATCAAGAACTCTTGCATGGTTTCACCCTCGCAGGGGGCACTGACATTTTTTGTCGGCGTCCCCGGATAGCGTGTCCGATCATGTATTCCGCCGGTCACGAATCGCACGCTCAGCCCAGCTTCGAGGACCTGGGCTGTCACCTCAGCCAGGCCACCTTTTGCGTGGTGGACCTGGAAACCACGGGTGCGGGCGCGGATGCCGAGATCACGGAAATCGGGGCCGTGAAGGTGTGTGGTGGAGAGGTCGTCGGGGAGTTTCAGACGCTAGTGCGTCCGGAATCAGCCATTCCGGCGATGATCCAGGTGCTGACCGGGATCACCGACGCCATGGTCGCGACGGCTCCGACGCTGAACGTAGCCCTGCCCAGCTTCTTGCAGTTCGCCGGGGACAGCGTGCTGGTGGCCCACAACGCCCCCTTCGACATCGGCTTCCTGAAGCGGGGCTGCCAGGCCCTGGGGTTGACCTGGCGGCGCCGCACGGTCATCGACACGGTAGCGTTGGCGCGCCAGGTACTCCTCAAGGAGGAGGTGCGCAACTGCAAGCTCAGCACCCTGGCCGCGTATTTCCACGCCAGTGTCCAACCCGACCACCGGGCGCTCAGCGATGCCCGCGCCACCGTCGATGTGCTACACGGCCTGTTGGAACGCGTCGGCAATCTCGGCGTCGACACCGTGGAGGATTTACGGGAGTTCCTGACATGCGTCACCCCCGACCGCCGGGCGAAGCGGGTCTGGGCAAAGGACCTTCCAGAGGCCCCAGGCATCTACTGGTTTGAGCACGCGGCCCGCAACCCCGACGGAAAGCCACGCACCGAGGTCCTGTACGTCGGGAAGTCCCGAAACCTGCGCAAGCGAGTCGCCTCGTATTTCTCGGCCGCCGAACAACGCAGCCGGATCCACGAGATGGTCCGGGTGGCGACGGGTGTCCGTGCGCTCCAATGCGCCACGGACCTGGAAGCCGAGGTGCGGGAACTACGGATGATCGCGGGCCGCGCTCCTCGGTATAACCGCCGCTCCCGGAACCAGCACCGGCTGCTGTGGCTCAAGCTGACCCGCGAGCCCTTCCCCCGCCTGGCTACGACGCGCAAGGTGGGACGCGGCGACGTGTTCTGGGGGCCGTTTCACAGCGCGGCCGCGGCCGCTGAGGTGGCCCAGGCTCTCCAGGAGGCCTTCGGTATTCGGGAGTGTAAGCAACGCCTGTCGGCCCGCTCCCCCAACCGGTCCTGCGCCCTGGCGGAACTCGGCCGCTGCGCTGCGCCATGCGAGCTGGGTCCCGGGGCTGCCAGCTACGCCACCAGGGTCCAGAGCCTCACCCGCGCCTTCGCCGGCGATGTCCGGGAACTCCTGGGCTCCGCTGCCCCTCGGCTCGGGCGCCTGATCACTCAAGAACGCTTCGAAGAGGCCGGGGAATTGACGGGCCGTCTCATGGCAGCCCACCGGGTTTCCCGACGCTTCCACCGGGTCCGGGCTATCGCAGGCTGCCCGGAGCTGGTGGCGGCCGCGCCAGAGCACGACGGCTGGGCCATCCATGTCATCCGGCACGGCAAGCTGGCCGGGGCCGCGCACGCCCGCACCGCGCAGGTGTGGGACGTCGCTGAGTCGGCCCGTCTACTTGCCGAGACCGTACAGGAAGCTCCCGGCGGGTTACCCGCCGGGAGCTTCGAGGAGGCCGAGCGCATCGCGGACTGGTTGGAGTCACCCGGGGTGAGGCTTCTCACCACTGAGGGTGACTGGACCTGGCCGCTGCACTGTGCGCTGGATCAGGCCAGCGTCACCGAGTTGATGACCACCGGGGTGGTCGGCCGGTCGCGATGATCCGTCTCAGTGGTGGCGATGGCGTCGACAACCGCCTGGCTAGCCGGGTCCTTGACCTCGCCGAAGATCGTGTGACGGCGATTCAGGTGGGGGGTCGGCGCCACGGTGATGAAGAACTGCGAGCCGTTGGTGCCTGGCCCAGCGTTGGCCATCGCCAGCAGATAGGGCCGGTTGAAGGCGTGTTCCGGGTGGAACTCGTCCGCGAAACGGTACCCCGGGCCACCCGTGCCGGTTCCTAGCGGGCAGCCACCTTGAATCATGAAGCCGTCGATGACGCGGTGGAATCCCAGGCCGTCATAGAACTTGCCGGTCTTGCTCTCGCCGGTAGTGGCATCGCGGTATTCCTTGGTTCCCCCGGCGAGGCCCACGAAATTGGCCACCGTGTTGGGGGACTCGTCGTCAAACAACTCGATGACGATGTCGCCCTTGGTGGTGTGAAGAGTTGCAGTGCTCATGGCCACAACCTACACGCAGCCACCCCACCGAACCGCCACGCCGTACCGACACCACACGGCTTATTCCCTGGACCGGTCGGAAACTGCCTGGGTGGGCGGGTACCGTTGGAGATGCTCGATCACGAGCCAACCATTGGAGGATTCAGTGAAAAAGTCACGACTGACCAAGGCCGCCGCGGAATCTGCCGCCGCCGCCGCGGAAACTGGACGCACCATCTGGGACGAGGCCGTCGAGAAGGCCGCCGCGATCCTGGCCGAGGCGCAACGCAAGGCCGTGCCCGTCGCTCGCGAGGCGAGCAAGCGCACCGCCAACTTCGCCTCAAAGCATCTGGATGACTGGGAGCCCGCCATTCGCGAGGCTCTCGGCAAGGTGCCTCCCGCCGTCGACGCCGCCCATGCCCGCCTGACCGGGCAGGTGCTGCCGAACCTGCAGGAGGCGCTGCATAAGGCCGCGGGACACAACATCGTTGCCAAGCCGGTCAAGAAGAAGGGCGGGAAAGTCAAGGGGTTCTTCAAGTTCCTCTTCTTCGGCACCCTGATCGCCGGGGCGGTGGCGGCTGTGCGTCACTTCCTGACCCCGAAGGACGATGGCTGGACGGCACACGAGCCGTCGCGCGCCTACGTCAATAACAACGACACCTTCGCCACGGCTGCAAAGTTCAACGAGCCGACCACCGTGCGCGAGGACTCTGCAGCCGCCCAGTCGGCCGGACCTGCTGAGGGGGCGGAGCCCCCCATTGAGAACTACGGGGAGGGCTCCTACGTTGGCCCCACTCCGCCCGAAGGGTTCATCATCAAGGGCAACGGGCGTTCCCGTAAGTTCCATGTGCCCGGCACCCGCGGCTATGAGTTGACGATCGCCGAGGTCTGGTTCAACTCCGAGGAGGCCGCGTTGGCCGCCGGATTCACGAAGGCCCAGCGCTGATCATTCTCGCGCTGGCCCTGGCCAGCGCCCTGGCGGCCGCGGCCCACCTGCTTTGGGTGGTGCCGCGGCTGCCGCGTTCTGCGGTCGGCTCCGCCGAGCAGCCACCGGATTATCAGCGTCTGGCGCGGCGCAAGGATGCGCTACTGCTGGCGGTGATCGTTGGCTTGGCTGCCTTTGCCCTATGGCGTCTGCCGACCGGGCTGCTTCCGCTGTGGTTCGGCTACCTCGGCGCGGGTGGCGCGCTGGTATGGGTGGATTTCAAGACCACGTGGCTCCCGAAGCGGCTGCATTGGATTGCCGCCGCCCAGCTCGCCGCCGGGTTAGCGCTGGTGGGCTGGCTGGCCCCGCGTGCTGCCGTCGGTGCCTTGCTGGGCGCCGCCGCCATGGCGGGGGTGCTGTGGCTGGTGTGGCGCTTTTCCAGGACCTTCGGGTTCGGCGATGTGCGGCTTGGCCTGTTGGTGGGGGCGGTCGCCGGTTCCCTCGGTCTCCAAGGCTGGACGACGGCGCTACTGGCGGGCACCGTAATCGGCGCCGTCTGGGCTGTCTGTCACGCAGCCCGAGGTCGGGCGGCCGAGCCCTTCCCGTACGGACCGGCGCTGTGGCTGGGGCCGTTCATCGCGGCACTGGTTGTGGCCTGATCCGGCCTACCGGCTGTTGGTGGCTTCGATCCAAGCCGCGAGTTTGGCTTCAGCTGCCCCGTCGTCGATGGCCCGGTTCACCTCGTCCAGGGGAGCCGCCAGCTGTTCGGTCACGGGGACGACGGCGCTGACGCCACGATAGGCCAAGAGCGCGGCGGCCGCGTTCAAGCACACGATGTCCCGCACGGCACCGCGTTTGCCGGACACCAGGTCGCGCACCACCTGCGCATTGTGCGCCGCGTCACCGCCCGTCAGGTCGGCGGGGGCGGCGGGCAACAGGCCCAGTTCCTCGGGCTCCAGGGTGGTTCGGTGGACGCGGCCGTCGGAGACCAGCCACACATCCGACGGGGAGGTCGTGGTCAGTTCGTCAAGGCCATCGAAGCCCCGGAACACCAGGCCCCGCACGCCGCGCCCAGCCAGCACCCGGGCGACCACGGGGGCGATGGCGTCGTTGGCGACACCGAGCGCCATAGCACGCGGGCGGGCGGGGTTCGACAGCGGCCCTAAGAAGTTGAAGGTGGTCTGGATCGCCAGTTGCTTGCGCACCCCGGCCACGTGTTTCATCGCGGGGTGGTAAAGCTGAGCGAACAGGAACACGATCCCCACCTCGTCGAGCACCGCCGCTTGGCGAGTCGGCTCCATCGCGATGTTGACGCCGAGGGCTTCAAGGGTGTCGGCGGTGCCGGCCTGGGACGAGGCGGCCCGGGAACCGTGTTTGACCACTTTCGCGCCGGCTGCCGCAGCGACGAGCGCCGCCATGGTGGAGACGTTGACGGTGTTGGCCCGGTCACCACCGGTGCCCACCACGTCCACGGACTCGCGGTCGAGGCTGATCGGTACGGCGTTGGCGAGCATGGCGGAACTGAGCCCCTCAATCTCGTCTTCGCTTTCGCCCTTGGCGCGAAGCGCCACGAGGAGCGCGGCGAACTGCACTTCGCTCGCCCGGCCAGCGAGGATCTCGTTGAGGGCCCACTCGGCGGCTTCTGATTCAAGTCCCTCGCGGCGGACCAGTCCCGTCAGGATGCTCGGCCAGTTCCAGGTCATGCGACCCGCGCCCGCAACAACTCGGCGACCTGCGCGGGCAGCCGGATCGGATCGACGGGGTAGGCGGACAGTGTCTCGGCCCGGGACCATGTTCCCAACCAGCCGTCGGCGGCACGCGCCACCAGCAGCAACACGGGCGGGCAGTCTGCGTATTCCTCCTTGACCTGATGGGCCAGCCCGAAACCGCCCTCCGGCTGAGCCTCACCGTCCATGATCACGAGCCCGTACCCGGTGTCGGCGTCGAGCTTTTTCAGCAGCGCCGGCCCCGTGGCCACCTCTTCGATCTCGATGGGCGGTAGGTCGGCAGCCACCTTGCGCCCGAGGGCCAGCCGTACCTGCTCCCGCACGGTGCGGTCGCCGGAATACAGCAGGACCCGGATGGTCTCGTCGCTCATGGTCTCTCCTTCACAACCAACCACGCCACCATTGACTGCTTGACATCGTAGCCGCACCGGGCACCCTGCCGGGGAGTAGGCTGCAAGCTGCCATGAACACCTACGAGCGCGACGGCTACCTGCACGGCTTCGCCGCGTACGCCCTGTGGGGTGTTTTCCCGCTGTACTTCGTGCTCTTCGCCCGTTCCCCGGCGGTGGAGGTCACAGCCCACCGGGTGGTGTGGTCGCTGCTCACCTGCCTGCTGATCCTCGCCGTCACGGGGCAACTTGGGCAGTTCCGGGCCGCGCTGCTGGACGGTCGCCTGCGGGGGTTTCTGACGGCGGCCGGGTTCCTCATCGCCGCTAACTGGACCTTCTACATCTATGGCGTCGGCACTGGACGCACGCTTGATGCGGCGCTCGGCTATTTCATCAATCCCCTGGCCACAACGGCCCTCGGGGTGATCGTGTTGCGGGAGCGGCTGCGCCCCGGGCAGTGGCTGGCGGTCGGGCTGAGCAGCGTCGCGGTGATCGTGTTGCTCATCGGCTATGGGCAGGTGCCGTGGATCGCGCTCGGTTTGGCGGGCACATTCGCCACCTATTCGTTGGTCAAGAAGGTGGCTGGTCGTACTATCGCCCCCACTCCCGGCATGACCGTGGAGACGGTGGTGCTGGCGCCGTTGGCCTGCGGCTATCTGGTGTTCCTCCTGGCCAGCGGCCAGGCCAGCGCGCCCCTGTTGTCGTGGTACACGGCGCTGCTGCTGTCCACCGGCCTCGTGACCGCTGTGCCGCTGCTGCTGTTCGCCTCAGCGGCCGCCCGGATTCCCCTGGTCGCTGTCGGTCTGCTGCAGTACCTGGCTCCCGTCAGCCAGTTTCTGCTGGGCTGGCTGGTTTTTCACGAGCCGATGCCCCTGGCTCGCTGGGTGGGCTTCATCCTGGTGTGGACTGCCGTCATGTTGTTCATCGCCGATGCCATTCGCGCCGCCGCGAAGGAACGGGCCGGGTGACTCGCCGGGGAGGGACCATACTGGAGTTGTGCGTTTTCTCAATGAGCGGCCCGCCCAGGACCTGACCTATTCCGACGTGTTCATGGTGCCCAACCGATCGAATGTGTCCTCCCGCCTTGATGTGGACCTCACCTCCACCGATGGGCTCGCCACCCCGCTGCCCCTCGTGGCCGCCAACATGACGGCCATCTCGGGACGCCGGATGGCGGAAACCATGGCCCGCCGGGGCGGCTTGGCGATCTTCCCGCAGGACATTCCCCTCGACGTGGTGGCCCGGTCAATTGGCAAGGTTAAGCGCGCCCACCCGGTTTTCGATACCGCGGTGACCGTCGATCTGGACACCACGGTGGGTGAAACTTTGACCCTGATCGGTAAGCGAGCTCACGGAGTGGCCGCTGTGGTGCAGGAGGGGCGCGTCGTCGGCCTTGTTCATCCGCAGGATGCGGAGGGGGCGGACCGGTTCGCCCAGGCGCGCGACGTCATGACCACCGACATCACCCTGGTGGGGATGGATGCCGAACCGAAGGAGGTCTTCGACACTCTGTCGGCCCGCCACCAGAAGGTGGCCTTGGCGGTCGACGATCAGGAGCGGCTCGTCGGGATCATGACCAGCAAGGGCGCGCTTCGGTCCGCGATCTATTCCCCCAACCTGGACCACGACTCCCGGCTCCGCACCGGGGTGGCCATCGGCATCAACGGCGATGTCGCCGCCAAAGCCCACGCCGCCCTGGAGGCGGGGGCGGATGTGCTGGTGATGGACACCGCCCACGGCCATCAGGAAAAGATGATCTCGGCCCTCGGGCTAGCGCGGGACGTTCGGGATGAGTTAGCGGAAACCACCGGCCGTCGCGTCCTCATTGTCGCGGGCAACGTGGTGACGGCCGAGGGGGTGCACGACTTGGTGGCGGCGGGCGCCGACATCATCAAGGTTGGCGTCGGGCCGGGTGCGATGTGCACTACGCGGATGCAGACGGGGGTAGGGCGGCCCCAGTTCTCGGCGGTGCTCGAATGCGCTGAGGCGGCCCGTGGTCTAGGACGTTCCGTCTGGGCTGACGGCGGGGTGCGGCATCCGCGGGATGTGGCGCTGGCCCTGGCGGCTGGGGCGGGGTCGGTGATGATCGGTTCCTGGTTCGCGGGGACGCACGAGGCCGCCGGCGATTTGTTGTTCGACCACGAGTTCCGTGCCTATAAGGAGAGCTTCGGGATGGCCTCCGCCCGGGCGGTGCGGCAGCGCACCCGCGAGCAATCGGCCTTCGACCGGGCTCGCGCAGCCCTGTTCGAGGAGGGCATCTCGTCTTCGCGGATGTACCTGGACCCGCGGCGCCCCGGGGTGGAGGATCTGCTGGACTGGATCACCTCGGGGGTGCGCAGTTCCGCCACCTATGCGGGGGCCAACACGTTGGCGGAGTTCGCGGACCGCGCCGTCGTCGGCGTTCAGTCAGGCTCCGGGTTTGAAGAGGGACGCCCGGTGGCCACCAGCTGGTGACCGACCGGTCCGGACGTCTAGCGCAACCTGTGGCGGCTCAGTGGAAGGAGTCGCCACAGGCGCAGGCGCCTTGCGCGTTGGGATTGTCGATGGTGAAGCCCTGCTTCTCGATGGTGTCGACAAAGTCGATGGAGGCACCGCCGAGGTAGGGGGCGCTCATCTTGTCGGTGACGACCTTGACGCCGTCATAATCGTTGACGATGTCGCCATCGAGCTCTCGGTCGTCGAAGTACAGCTGGTACCGAAGTCCGGAGCAACCGCCGGGCTGCACGGCGATCCTGAGGTTGAGGTCGGTGCGGTCCTCGGCCTCCAGCAGCGAACGGACCTTCGCGACGGCAACATCGGTGAGCTCGACGCCCTGGGAAATAGTCTGGGATTCAGTCACGAGAACAATTGTAAGCCGCCTGGGAGATTCACCAAGTCCAGGTGGCAGCCACCCGCGCGGCGAGGTCCCGCAGTTGCTCCTCCCCCACCATCACGTCCCCGGCACCGGCAGGGGCGACAGCGTGGGCTTCCTCAATGCCGCTCAAGCGCAGTTCCCGGGCAGAGACGAAGTTGCGTCCCGCCACTACGATCACGGGGGTGAGGGCCTCGGTGGCGATGTCGGTGAGGCGACGCACCACCTCGCCGCCGCGGTGATGGAAGTCGAGCACATCAGTGCCCGTGACCACCACGTCGGCCTTGGCAGCCAGCTTCGATAGCTGGTATCCAGCAGCGCTCACGTCTAGCCCGGAGGCGACCCGCGCTCCTTGGCCCAGAGCCCAGGCACCCAGCCCGCCGAGCGCCCCAGCACCCGGCCCGTCGGCAATGCCCAGCCGCGCCAACCACGCCTCCGCGTCGGTGTCCGCGGCGAGTGTGTCGGCCAAGTCCTGGCCGGCACGGCGGCCCTGCTCAGCGACGGCGCCGTGCAGCCCGGTGAGTAGCAGTTTGGCCCCGCTGTGGGGCACGATCAGCGTCGTCTCCACCGCCGCGATGTGCGGCAGGGCCACCAGTTCTGGCAGCGAGGGGGCCGCCAGGCGCGTGGCGTCAAAATAGGTGGGATGTTGGCCCCATTCGTCCAGCAGCTGGGAAAGAGATGAGACCATCACCACCCGCGCATCGGGGTCAAAACGTTCAACGGCCTGGGCCAGCTCAGGCCCGCCTTCGGCTAGCGGGGCCACGGCAACCTGCGCCCCGCACGCCTGAAAGGCGGACGCGACGACGGCGGACGCCTCGGCTGGGCCGAGGCGTCCGATGCGGTCCGAGCAGACGAGAACCCTCACACGCCGCCAGCGGGAGTCTTGCCAGCTTCGGCGTCGAGGTCGGCCTCGTCGCCCTCAAGCTGGTGGCTGTCCGGAACCA
>JAUNKK010000007.1 GCA_030532825.1 Propionibacteriaceae bacterium | reverse complement strand
ACCTAGAAAACCCAACCCACCCCAGCTGTCCACAAAACATGAAGCACTCCACACCACGGTCTGGGATGACGAGTCGCAGACCGGGTCGCTGACGTTCAACCGGGACGGTCAGCTCACCGGGTCCGCGGACCTCAGTTGCGAGCCCGGCATCCTCGTCCTGACGCTGCATGCTGACGACGAGCACCTGGAACGCCTAGAAGAGGTGGCCGGTCAGCATCTGGCGCGCTTCCGCGCCAAGGACGCACTAGTGGTCAGTTGGGTTCGCGACGACGGCCAACCCGGAACATCGCAGGGACCATTCAGCGCGGAATAATAGGGTTTTCCGGGCTGCGGCACCTCTAACCGGTTGCTTGTCATCTCGTTATGCCCAGGGCCTTGAGGCGCCAGCACCGCGCGGCAAATTTGTCGGTACCCGCCGGTAGGTTGGGGGTATGTCGCTACCTGAAGAGCTGACCGCCGACCTCACCGTCACCCGTGCTACGCCGGTGCATGGTGGGGATATCGCCCGCGCCTACCGGCTTGACACCCCGGACGGTCCGGTCTTTCTGAAAACCCACCCCTCCCCCACGCGGCTGTTGTTCGAACGGGAGGCTCGGGGGCTGCGGGCGCTGCGGGCTGTGGCCCCGCCGGAGTTGCGGGTTCCCGAGGTGCTGTCCGCCTCGCCCCGCGGGCTAGTCCTGGAATGGATCGACGAAGGCCGCCGCAGCCCGGCCACTGAGGCCACGCTCGGGACGGGCCTAGCCGGGCTGCACCGTCGCGACGCACCGCATTTCGGCGGGCTGGATGGCGACGAGTCCGGATACCTGGGCTCTGTCGAGGTGGACTTGACGCCGTCCTCGTCGTGGCCGGAGTTCTACCTGGAGCGACGGGTCCGGCCCCTCGCCCAGCGCGCCGTCGCCGAGACTCAGGTGTCGGCAGAGGCCCTGCGGCTGCTGGACGCCTTGACCCCGCGGGTCGCAGAGCTATGCGGCCCATCCGAACCGCCGTCGTTGGTCCACGGTGACCTCTGGGCGGGTAATCGCCTGGTGGATGGCTCGGGCATCAGTTGGCTGATCGACCCAGCCGCGCACTACGCACATCGCGAGTTCGACTTGGCCATGATGCTGCTGTTCGGCGGCTTCGGCCGAGAGGCTTTTGCCGCCTACGACGAGGCCTATCCGCTGGCCGACGGCTGGGAGCAGCGGGTGCCGTGGTATCAGCTGACACCGTTGCTGGTGCATGCCATCTTGTTTGGCGGTGGCTACGGGGCCTCCGCCCTGGCGACGCTACAAAACCTGGCCCGCTAGCGCCCATCCAGTAGCCTTTCGACGCACTACTCGTCACCGACAGGAGCCCCATGGGAGCCACACCGAGCCTCGTGTCTTTCGCCCTCATCCAGCCAATTTTGCTGGTGATTGCTTGGCTGTTCGGGGAGTTGGTGCGCAGGATCCTGCGTCGCCGGGTGCTGGTCTCCGGGCCGACGATGGCGGTGGTGTCGCTGTTCGGCATGAGTTTGGGCGCGCTAGTGGTCGGCTGGTTCCTGCCCAATCAGGAGTTGTGGCGCCTCAACACCCTGGGCGCGATCTTCCTAGTGGATGCCGTCGTCATCGCGGCAACATCGGCGGTGTTGCTTTCCCAGCAGGCGCTGCGGCATCCCCCAACCATCGCGGAGCAGCTCGCGGCGGGGGAATCCGACGAGGTGGAGTTCAAATCCACGGCTCGGGTGAACCTGCATACCGGCAAGCGCGACGACAAGATGGAGTTGGTGATCGCGAAGACCCTGGCGGCCTTCCTCAACGCGGCGGGCGGCACGCTGCTGATCGGCGTCGACGACGAGGGCACCCCGCTCGGCCTGGACGCCGACCTGGCCACCTTGAAGCAGCCCGACACCGACCGCTTCGAGTTGTGGCTGCGCGACCACCTCCAGGCGAAGCTCGGCATGTCGGCCGCGACCCTGCCGAAGGTGGAGTTCGCCGAGCTGGGGGACGAGGCACGCTTGGTGTGCCGGGTAACGTGCCCGCCGTCGAGCGATCCCGTGTACCTGCGGCCCAGCAAATCCGGCTCCCCGGAACTGTGGGTCCGGGTGGGCAACTCGTCACGCTGCCTTGATGTTGATGATGCAGTCCGCTATGTGCAGCGTCGGTTCCCGGGCAACCTTGGGCGGGCCTTGCAGGCCCGGCTGCTGCAGCGGAACCGCGGGGTGCTGCAGCGGTTGGCGTCGCGAGCCAGTGACCGGGCCATGCGGTAAACAAAAGGCCATGATGAGTGGAAAGTACGGCCGTCGTGTGGTCCTCTTAGGTGCCGGGGCGACTGCCGGGAGCATTGCCCTTAACGGCTGTTTCCCTGCCCTGGCTCAGGATCCCCCCAGCCCTGCTGCGCCCACCGCGACGGGCACTGGGGTTCCTGCGGCCGCCGACCCCTTCCGTCCCGTTTACCATTTCAGCCCAGCACAAGGAAACCTGGCCGATCCCAACGGGTTGATTTTCTTCGATGACGAATACCACCTGTTCCACCAGCAGGACGGCACGTGGGCGCACGCCGTCGCCAAAGACCTGGTGCATTGGGAACCGCTGGGCACTGCCCTCAACCACGACGCCCTGGGCCTGGCGATGTCCGGCAGTTGCGTCGACGACGGTGCCAACACCTCGGGCCTGGTGCCGGGCGGTGGGCTGGTGGCCATCTACACCTCCACGGCGGGCGGGGAGGCCCAGTCGATAGCATTCAGCACGGACCAGGGCCGTTCATGGCAGCGCTACGACAGCAACCCCGTTATCCCGAATGGCGGCCGCAAAGACTTCCGGGACCCAAAGGTGTTCTGGCATGAACCCACCACATCGTGGGTGATGGTGGTTTCCACGGGCGACCGCATCGCTATCTTCCGCTCCCCCAACCTCATCGCCTGGGAGCATGCCAGCGACTTCGGCGAAGGGCGGGGCTCGCACGCCGCCGTCTGGGAATGCCCGGACCTGTTTCCCCTCGACGACGCCGCCACGGGCGAGACCCGCTGGGTGCTGACGATGTCCATCGGCGACAACGAGGAGACGGCGGGTTCAACGGCCCAGTACTTCATTGGCGACTTCGACGGCTCCACGTTCTTCCCCGAGGATGACCGCGTCCGCTTCACCGACGCCGGGCAGGACTTCTACGCAGCTCAGAGCTTTGAGAAGGTGGCGGGCCGTCGCGTCTGGCTGGGGTGGATGGGCAACTGGCGGTACCCGTATTCGCTGCCCACTCAGGGCTGGCATGGCCAGATGAGCGTGCCCCGGGAGCTGAGGCTGACCACTCGCGACGGGGTGCGGATGCTGCGGCAGCAGCCAGTGCCGGAGCTAGCTGGGCTGCGCGGCAAGGCTGAAGACATCACCGGCCGCGCCGCCACGGACGGGACGGTGCCGCTGGGCACCTCCCGTACCGTCGAGATCGACCTGGAGCTGGATGTCTCGGGCGCCCGCGATGCCTGGCTCAGCCTTTGCCGGGGTGAGGTGAACGGGAAGCTGCAGGAGGTGCGCGTGGGCGTTATCCCCGGTTCGGGGGTGTTTTACCTAGACCGCACCGACGGTGGTCTGCTCACCGTACCGGGACGCGACGGCGGACAGGCGATGTTCGCGCTGCGCCGGGAAGTCGCCTACCAGCCGGTCGACGGGAAGGTGCGGCTGCACGTCTACATCGACAGTTCCAGCGTGGAGGTCTTCGTCGATGACGGCGCCCCGACCGGCACATTTCTGGCGTTCACCGACCCGAGCGCGCAGGGCCTTGCGCTGGGGGCCTACGGCACGGCGCGGGTGATTTCGGGGGCCGTGACCCCGCTGGCCCTGTAGGCAACGGGCGGGCGGCGACTCACTCCCGGCCGGAGCTGATCCAGGCCGGGTCGGCGACGATGTTTCGGTCTCCTTGGACGAATTCGGGCACGTCATCAAGCCGGGCCATGGCGTCGGCGTCGAGTTGCACTTGGAGTGCTCCGAGGTTCTCGCGCATGCGCTCAGCCCGGCGGGAGCCCGGGATCGGCACCACCGGGAGCCCAAACTCTCGCCCCTTGGCCAGTAGCCAGGCCAGCGCGACCTGTGCGTTGGTGGCGCCCACCCCGTCGGCGATCTCTGTCACCACCTGAAGCGCCTGCTGGTTCACATCCCAGGCCTGCCCCATCCGGACAGTCTTGCCCCGCAGGTCGGCGCCGACCTGTTCCTTGGTGAGGGTGCCGGTGAGGAATCCGCGCCCGAGCGGCGAGTAGGGCACGAACCCGACGCCCAATTCGGCGCAGGCGGGCACCACTTGCCGCTCGACGTCGCGCGACCACAAGCTCCACTCACTCTGCACGGCGGCGATGGGGTGCGTGGCGTGCGCGCGACGCAACTCCGCGGCGGTGACCTCGCTGAGCCCCAGATGACGCACCTTTCCGGCGGCGACGAGTTCAGCCATCGCCCCCACGGTCTCTTCGACGGGGACGCTGGGGTCTGGCCGGTGCTGATAGTAAAGGTCGATGACATCGACGCCGAGGCGTCTCAGCGACGCGTCACACGCGGAATGTACGTACTCTGGCCGACCGCTGGTGCGGGGCTCGGAAGAGTCCACGACGCCGATAGCCCCGGTGATCCCGAACTTTGTCGCAAGCTGCAGCCGGTCGCGGTGCCGGGCGACGAACGGCGCCAGCATCTCTTCGTTCGTGCCTGCCGGCCCGCTGGCCCCGGGCCGCGGCTGACCGTAGACGTCGGCGGTGTCAAAGAACGTGACACCGGCCTCCAGCGACTCTTCAAGCGTCTGCCGGGCTGCGTCGTCGGTAGTGCCGCCGTACACGTGGCTGAGCGCCATGCAGCCAAATCCAATGGGGGATGTGGTCAGGCCGGGAGCCAGGGTGGTGCTCATTGGGTCTCCTTTTCGTCTCGTGGTTCACCGAGTGATCCGCCGTAGGCACTGATCTTGTGTTCCGTCACCTCAAGCGCCGCCTGGAACTCCGCGACCTGGCGACGGATCGTCTCGCGGTGTTGCAGCATGACGGCCAGCCGTTCAGGCCGGGTGGCCGGGCCCTGCTCGACCAGGTCGATGTAGCGGCGCAACTGCGCCATGCCCATGCCCGAGGCGCGCATCCGGTTCACGAAAGTCAGCCGCCGGATGGCTGCGTCGTCGTACACCCGATGGCCGCGCGCATCCCTAGGCACCCGGACCAAGCCAAGCCGCTCGTAATAGCGGATCGCGTGGACGCTCACCCCCAGCCGGGCCGCCGCCTGTTGCGTCGAGAGCGCCAGCGGCATGATGGGGGTGGCTTCCATGTCATCGACGATATGCCTTTGAGCGCGCTCCAACGCAAGCAGCCCCGTCCGGAGCCAAAGTCGCCACAACGAGGCCGCGCCCATTCGTTGCGACCGTTATGCGGCCCACTGACACGGCACCGGACAGCCGGGCCGTCGCCGACGGTGCCCTGCCGCAACTCCAAGGCATACCGCGGCCCGCCCTGGGCATCCAGCCGTTGGGGCGGGCTGCCGCATGCCATTGGACCGGGAGTCCCGAAACCTTGCTAGCGGCTCCTCGGCAGCTACTGGGGTTTCACGAATGACAACGTCACGGGGGTGTTGTCAGGCTCGCTGGTTCCCTTGTTCGGCGTCACAAGCTTGGTGGTGACCTGACCAGTGCCTGTGTTGACCTCCAGGGTTCGTAGCGGGTTGTCAGTCGAGTGCAGTGCAGTCAGATACGAAACGATGGTGTTGCCCTGGTTTCCCTTGTCGACGCGGGTTCCCCACTCACCCGTGTGTCCCGAAAAGACCATCTTTATGTTCGGGTAGACCTTGATGAGATTGTCGAACAGATACTGCGGGGTCGTCGAACCATATTCCGCGTTCTGCCCAATCTGCAGATCCCCGGTGAGGTAAGAGTGGGTCACCACAATCACCTTGCGGTTTGGGTTGGACGAGACGACCTGTTTGGCCCAATCCACTGCCTCGGCCCGGGGGTACAGCTCCAGCGTCAACACGAGCCAGTCGACGCCACCTGCGGAGAACGTCTGGTACATGTTGTCGCTTTTACCGGTTTCAAACGTGCCAGCCACATTCTTGAACCGGCTAGCCGGGAAGGTGCCGTTCCACTCCTCGGTATGCCGCACCAAGAGGCGGGAATCGCTCTGGTCCGCGCCGAGGACCTTCGGGCAGTCGGGATGGTCCTGATAGGCGGCTCGGCCTAGTCCCGGGTTCGCCGCGTCGCCGTTATAGCCGACGGCGCGCGTGTCATGGTTTCCGATGGCCGCCTCGTAGGGGATGCCTGCAGCGTCAAGCACGGAGAAAGCGTCAGAGGCGACGGTGTACTGGGAGGATTCAATCCACCCCCAGTTCGTCACATCCCCAGAATGGAGTACATATCGCAGATCGAGTGCGTCCTTGTTCTGGACTAGCCACTCCATGCGGTTTCTGAAGCGGGGGTCCGACGGGTCATTGGCCTCCCCCCTGCGTGTCGGGCAGCGCTGCCAGGCTGAAAACTGGGTCCAACGCCTCAACGCCTGGAGCCGCAGCTGGGTCTTCACCGACCGCCCAGACACGATCCTGCCCACCCACCAGACCGAACGAGGCGACAAACATGAGTGCAAGTAAGAACTTGACCGAATTCTTCACGGGTCCCTCCTTAAGTTGAGTTGGGTACGGGGCCCACCATAATTCGGGGGCAGTTCACACTTTTCGGCTCTAGGAGGCGGGGAACGGCAGCGGAACCGACTGCTCGGTCAGGGCCAGCAATAGGTCACGCAGACGACCTACCTCACCGTCGTCGGCCTCACCGCACATATGAGCCGCCGCAACCCCCTCCGCTGCGCGGCGCACCAGCTGGACCCGCTCCACGGCCAGACCATCGGCGAGGAGCTGCTCCTCCCACCAGCGGGCGTTCTCGGCGATGGTCTGCCTGATCTCGGGAATATCGACCAGCGAGAACCAGTTGGTGGAATCCGCGAAGTACACCATCGCCGCCCGTGAACCCCCACACAGCGCCCGCACATAGGCGCGCAGCATCTTGCCAGGCCGGTTCTCCGACAGGTCGACAAACCCCTGCACCTCCGTGCGCAGCATCTCGATGCAGTCCTTCCCGAGGGCACGGATCAGGTCCTCCCGCGACGGGAAATGGTGCAGCAGGCCACCCTTGGATACCCCTGCCGCAGCCGCGATCTTCGACAGCGACACCGCCAGACCGTGCTGCGCCATCTGACGGGCAGCTGCGTCCAGGATCGCGCGTCGGGTCCTCTCCGGACTCCGAGGTGTGCCGCTGCTGCTCATCCCCCGAATCTACCGTCGACTGCTCGGCACAACAACCCAATCGGTCAAATTGACCAACCTTGAGTTTTGATTTACCGACCATATGGTCGGTACCATCGCAGCATGCACGTTGACACGACCACAGCGCCCTCGGCCACCACACCCCTCACGGCTCGCCAGTGGGGCATTATCGCGGTGCTGACTGGGGCGGTGATGTTGCTGGCCATCGACGGGACCGTGCTGTCGCTGGCGGTGCCGCGCCTCACGGCCGACCTCGCCCCGACGGCGACGCAGTTGCTGTGGATTGGTGACATCTATTCCTTCGTGCTGGCGGGCCTACTGGTGACGATGGGCAACCTCGCCGACCGCATCGGCCGCCGTCGGCTGCTGCTCATCGGCTCTGTCGGCTTCGGCTTGGCCTCGTTGCTGGCCGCCTTTGCCTCGACACCGGGCGTGCTCATCGCGGCCCGCGCCGCGCTCGGCGTCTTCGGCGCCACGATCATGCCGTCTACCCTGTCGATCCTCCGCAACTCCTTCCATGACCCGATGCAGCGCACCCGCGCCATCGCGATCTGGTCCGCGGGCGCCACCGGCGGGGCGGCTATCGGCCCGCTCGTCGGCGGAGCGCTGCTGGAGCACTTCTGGTGGGGGTCGGTGTTCCTCATCAACCTGCCCGTCATGGCCGTGGTCATCATCGTGGGTCTCCTCATCGTCCCCGAGTCCCGGGGCCGCCAGGATTGATCTACTTTCCGCTCTCCTGTCGGTGCTGGCCATCGTGCCCATCGTCTACGCCGTCAAGCACATGGCCTCCTACGGCCTGGATGCGACGGTGGGGGTCACAGCGCTCATCGGGCTATTGGCGGGCTGGGTCTTCCTGCGCCGCCAGCGCCACCTTGCCACCCCGCTGATCGATGTCGCCTTGTTCCGCATCCCCGCCTTTTCGGGTGCGGTGCTGGCCAACGGCATGTCTATCTTCGCGCTCGCGGGTCTGCTGTTCTTCTTCTCGCAGTACCTGCAGCTGGTTCGCGGATTCAGCCCGCTAGCCGCTGGCCTGGTGGAGTTGCCCGCCACGCTCATGGCGATCCTCGTCGCCCTCGTGGCTGTGGCCATCGTGAAGCGTCTTGGCCAGGGCCGCGCCATCGCCGCGGGCCTGGCCCTAGCCGCCATCGCCATGGGGCTGCTTGGCGCGGCGGTGGCCCAGCCGGGCTATCACTGGCTGATTCTGGGGGTGAGCCTGATGGGACTCGGTATCGGTCTAGCGATGACTCTGTCCACCGACGCCGTCGTCTCGGCCGCCCCGGTGGAGCGCGCTGGCGCGGCGTCGGCTATCTCGGAGACCTCCTACGAGCTGGGCACTGCGATGGGCATCGCCCTACTGGGCTCGCTGCAGACCGTGTTCTACCGGGCCAGCCTCGGGCTTCCCGACGGGCTAGACCTGGCGCTCGGGGACCGCGTCCAAGAATCCCTGGCGATCGCTCTGCGGACGCTAGACGAGAGCATCGCGGCGCACGCGGAGCTCGCCGGCCTGGCCCGGCACGCCTTCACCTCGGGCATGCAACTAACCTCCCTGGTTGCGGCCGTGATACTGGCTGCCTCGGCCATCACAGCGTGGGTGCTGATCCCGCGGGGCCCCCAGCGCGTCTCGGAGTGACCTGCCGGGGCGGCCTGCTGGGTCCTTGGGCACTAGCCGCTGAACCCCGCCAGATATTAAGGTGAAGCTCCTTCCCTAGAGTGACGAGGTGATGCCATGAGTCCCCAGGCCGTTGGTTTTGCACTGTTGATCCTTGGCGCCGGCCTGCTCCTCGGCAAGGTCATCCGGGTTAAGGTGCGCTGGGTCCAAAGCCTGTTCCTGCCCAGTTCCATCATCGGCGGAACCATCTTCCTGCTGTTTGGGCCTCAGGTTCTGGGGCGCTTCAACGGGCCGTGGGGCGAGAATGGGTTGTTCACCGAAGCCATGGTCAGCACTTGGTCGGCGCTGCCTGGGCTGCTCATCAGCGTCGTGTTCGCGACGATGTTCCTAGGGCAGGAGATCCCCAGCCCCAAGCAAGCCGCCAAGCTGGTGGGGCCACAGCTGGCGCTAGGAACCGCCTTCGCCTCGTCCCAGTACGTCGTCGGCCTGTTGATCGCAGCCCTCATCCTGGTTCCCCTGTTCTCGGCGTCTCCCATGACGGGGGCCCTCATCGAGATGGCCTTCGAGGGCGGGCACGGTACCGCCGCGGGTATGCGCGAGGTCATGGTCAGCCTCGGGTTCGAGGAGGGGGCCGATCTGGCTGTGGGGCTGGCCACGGTCGGGCTCGTCAGCGGCATCGTGGTGGGGATCGCCCTGATTAACTGGGGCGTCCGCACGGGGAAAACCGAGATCTTGAAGGGCGATGTCCAGCTCTCGGTGGAAGAGCAGAAGGGGCTTTTCCGTAAGGACGAGTACTATCCGGCGGGCAAGCTGACCAGCCGCCCTGCTTCGGTGGAGCCGCTATCGCTGCATATGGCGATCATGGCGGTCGCAATCCTCATCGGGTGGGTGATCCTGGAGGCGCTGAGGTGGATCGAGAAAGCGACCTACGCGCACGTCATGCTGGACGAGAACACCCGGTTGGAGATCTTCGCATATGTGCCACTGTTCCCGATGGCGCTGCTCGGTGGGGTGATTCTGCAGCTTGCCGCCAAGGCGATGGGGGTGGCCCGCTTCATCGACCCCCAGATGATGCTGCGCATCCAAGGCTGGGCGCTGGATTTCCTGGTGATCTCGGCTATCGCCACCTTGTCTATCAAAGCTGTCGGCCAGAACCTGGGCGCGTTCCTGCTGCTGTCCCTTGGGGGAATCCTGATTAACGTGTTCCTGTTCGTGTGGCTGACCCCCAGGGTGATCGGGAGGTACTGGTTCGAACGCGGCATTGGGGACTTCGGCCAGTCCATGGGTGTCACGGCCACCGGGGTCATCCTCATGCGCATCACGGATCCCGACGCCGTCTCCCCCGCGTTTGAGGCTTTTGGCTACAAGCAGCTGATCTTCGAGCCGTTCTTCGGCGGTGGCCTGGTCACGGCCATGGCCATCCCGGTCATCTATCTGACAGGCATCTGGCCGTTGTTCTTCGTGATGCTGGCGATCTTCCTCACAGCGATTCTGTCGGGCCTGTTCTATTTCGGCCCCAGGGAGGTACGGGAACGCGAAAAGCACTTCCGCGGCACAGCATCGGAGGGATAGCCCATCGACGCTGCCGCGAACACCCAAGGCTGAAAGCCCTGCCAGCGCCGGGGCGCGTTACCACGGTTAGGCCTGATGCCCTGGTGTCGCCATGACTTCCGCTGTCGTGGCTCATTGCGGTCATGGCTAATCGGGAACGGCCCGACGTAGTTCCTCCACAACTGGCTCAGAAGCTGTGACGAAAGCCTGCTCAGCCGCCGTGGGCGTGACGGGCCAGGCTTCCTGGAACCGCGGCGCGACAGCGAGATCCAGTAGGCCTGAAACGGCGGCGGCCTCGCGTTCGCAGCCGGCGTTGTCCCAGTCGTCGGCCGCGTAGGTGAGCGCCCCCACCGCAGCATCCAGGAACACCCGCTCCGAGGCGGCCGCGTAGAGCCGCAACGCGGCGACACCCGCGCATGTGAGGCGGTGAGCCTCGACGGAGCCCCCGTCCGCGCTCCGGTGATCACCCGCACGCTGAGCGAAACCAGGTCGCTGCGTCGCCGTCCAGCCCGCGAGGGTGCGCGTGACGACCTCCCGAAACGGTGTGCCGGGGATCGGTTCCAGCAGCGTGATGGTGGGCAGGGGGGTCGCCTCCCCCGGTTCAGCGGCAATAACCTTGAAGGCCGCGTCGATCAGCCTGCGCCCTGCGGGCTGCGCCAGAATCTGCTCAACCTCCTCGGGGTGAACCATCAACTCGCCGAGCGCACTCAGCAGGCGGGGCCGCCAATCTCCCGTGTGGGCGATCACTCCGGACAGTCGGCCCTGAAGCGTCAACTCCTCCAACTCCAGCAGCGGAGAGGTCACGGACAGCAGCGTGTGCCGCTGGCACCAGCGCACCTCCGCCAGCCGCCGCAGTTCGGCCAGCATCGACCCGGGTGCCACCGGCGCATACACCGGCTCCTCCGACCACTCTCGTCGCACCGTGGACATCGCGTCCGCCACCGCCTCGCCGAACAGGCGTGCGACGACGGGCCGCGCCAACTCCACGTCGGCCACGAGGCACGACGGCATGAGGCCGGGTCCCGACGGGTCAACGTCGATCACGGCCCCTGGCAACTGAATGGCCACCGATCCGCCAGGTGCTGCCAGTTCGTCACCGATCAGCACCGCCCCCATACCCACGTGCCGGACTGGCTCCCCCTGCTCGTCCATGCTTGTCATCCAACCGCCTCCTGGGCCTGACCAGGGCATCAACACTCCAAGTTTTAATGATTCCCCTTCAATTGTCTGCTAGAGACGGCGTCACCCGCCCCCTGGCCTGCGCCGCCGCTCGCACGGTCACCCCCCTATGACGGACGCCGGAGCCGGGTTCCTGAGGGAAAAGTGTCAGTTGTGTGCCAATTCGGCCCCTTGCCGTGCCCTCCACCCCATCCTTGGGAAAGACTGAGAAAATGTCAGGAACACCCACGAGCGACGACACGGGGCATCCTACGTGGCGCGACTTGGATGTCGCACTGCTAGCTGAGATCGCCTGGCAGGCCGCCCGCGAAGAGCGCACGGCCCGTTTCCATAGTCGGCGACGCTGTCCCACCGCCATCGCCCCCTACAGCACCGGCGACCCCGAGGGCTTGGCCACGCACTGGGCGTGCCGCCGGGCCGGGTGCCTCGACCTGCACCACGACCTACTGGCCCGCATGGTGCAGCAACTCGCCAAGGAACGCCGACGGTCGAGCAGCGGTGCCATCCGAAACTACGGTGCCTATGTGCGACGGGTCGCCACCACGCAATTGGTTGAACTCAGACGCGCCGAGCAGGTGGCGCGCGGTTTCCCTGCGAAGCCCGCGCGCGAAGATGGGGCTGTCCGCCGCGTCGCCGAGGATCTACGATCCCTCGGAGGGGTGCGCGGCAAGTGGCTGGTGGCGTTATTTCGCATCATGCGCGCTTACCCTTTCAGCACCCACCATGTGCCGGGGCGCTGGCCTGTCGAAGGTCTCATTGAGGAGCGCGCCAAGCTACCGGATGGGCACCGGCCAAGCGCCTCCGAGGTGCGGCGCGACATCCTGTATGTGTTGCACCGCACTCGTGAACTCCTGGGATCAATCTGGGTCAGCGACAACCTGACGATGCCGCTGCTCAACAACGCAACCACCGAGAAACTCTATGACCACCACGTCTTACTGCCCGACGACATGGCCACCCAGATACTCGGACGAAAGCTGCTGGTGGCCTACCAACGGTTTCAAGCCGCGGGGTTGTCCGGCGACGAGGCTCTGAAGGTGGCGTCCCGGCACGTATGCGGCGTCGACCTCCCGCGGGTCACGCGCGAGATTCGCGGTGCCCTGCGGGAGTTGGCCAAGGCCAGTTGACGCCTGGCTGTCGTCAGCCGTGCGTCTCGTCGTGGGACTGACCGTCGACGCTGTCGTCGGCTGAGGCTTGGTCTGCGGCCGGCTCGGCCGTCCTCGGCGGTTGGGCCTCCGGGGCCTCGCGGCGCCCGATGACATCGCGGCCCTTCTCGCTCAGGTCTTTGAATCCCCGGTTGATGTCGTCAACGAACCGGTTCAGGTGCACGTTGAGTTGTTCTAGGAACTCTTTCGCCCCGGGCGAGTCCACATCTGGATGGGTCTTGGCGTATTCAGCCCGCTGCTCGTCGTAGAAGGCGCGCGCCTTTTCCCCCACGAGGCCCGCGAACCCTGCGACGGCGTAGGCCGCGTCGGCCGCGAACTTCAACGCCGCGCCACTCAGGCTCTCATCGCGGGGCTGGCCATCGCCCTCGCCCGGCAGGATCTCGCCTTGGACGGTTTCGGCGCCCTGCGCTTGCTCGGGGTTCACCTGCTCAGCGGTGGGCTCGCTGCTGGGCTGCTGTGTGTGCTGCTCGTCGCTCATCGTCTTCCTTCGTGTTGGGTGTCTCCCAGTGTCCCCGTCGATGGGGGTGCAGCCAATGGCTCATGTCCCTGATTCGCCCCCGAGATCCGCCCTGACCCGGGGCTGCCTCGATCCGTATGTTGGGCGAAAGTCAACTGTTCGCGAAACCAAAAGGTAGGGAAATATGTTCTGGAAACTGTGATTCATGAACCAGAGTTTGGAAATCTAGAGACCCCGTGGGGCGCCCTTGTGCGCCCCACTTACTTATTCACACGGCTTATCGAGAAACGGCCGCTGGCCGCCCCTGCTTCACTAGAAATCAATACGGCTCCAGTATGCTTCTACCCCCAGGGTGCATAAACCTATCAGGGAAGACATAGAAAGAGGTTTATCGGTGGAGCATGGCAGTGTATCCTATGACCTCCTCTATTGCAGCAAACCCATAGACGGAAGCCGCTTCACGGTACGCGGCCTGCGTCGCCCTATCGCCGCGCAACAGTGCCCGTGCCCGCTCCTGGTCAGCGGCCAGCCACTCCACGGCACGTCGGGCCTCAGCAGAACACTCTTGGGGTTGCAGCAGTTCCTGAGAGTCACCTCTTTCGACTTGTCTTGCCCGCCGGAGTTGTCCGGATGGAATCCCGTGATAGATGGCATGCGACACGATCCTGGCCGCTCGTTCCCCCGTAACAGGCAGACCCACTCGGTCCAGCCGAAAGCAATCCGCCCAGGCGCGGGCCATGGCGTCCTGATGGGCCTCCCCCATGCGCCCCGCCAGTTTCAGCATCCGCCCCTGAGCGGTACGGGCCGCGAAGCTCGCAAGCATCGCCTGTGCCCGCGCCGCCATCCCCGCGTTGATTCCCTCCCCGACGGGTAGCCGCGGGTCACCCGGGGCTTCTGAGGTCACTGGAAGGGGTCGCGTGTCGCCCACCCAGGATCGCCGCCTTGGCGGATGCTGCGGCGCCTGCCAGCCCTCCGCGTCGGGGCCGAAGAGAAACCCGGCGTTCAGGCTCCGCAATGTCACCCGCGCCGACTCGTCCTGCAACCCCAGCGGCGCGCATGCCCGGTGAATCTCCCGCCGCGCCACCTCATCTGCGTCCCCGGAAACGTGGGGGTCGCGGGCAGCCAGTCGAAACCGGGAATAGACGGAACGGCCCAGCGCGTCGAAGGTATTCTCGTGGCCGATGGCAACCAGCGGGGGGCGGAGGTCCGCGCCCAGCGCGAAATCACCATATGGCATGGCAGCCAGGTTGAGGCGCCCCTGGCGCTCCCATAGATCGTCGTACAGGCCGCGGTAGCGTTCAAACTCGTCGCGAGTCAGCCGACGCTCCAGCGGCACCGCGTCCCGCAGCAACGCCTCGGCGACGGCGGCTAGCTGCCGCTCGGTGAGCGGCTCGTCGCGCTTCCAGCTGGCCCCAAGCGCCGTCGCTAGACGACCAGCCACTTGGGTCACCGTCATATCCAGGCCGTGACGCCGCACCACCACCATCGTCTGGTCCACAGCCCCGCGGAGCCGCTGCAACAAGACCAGCAACAGGTCGCCGTCGTGCTCCAGGTAACGCAACACCCGGCCAGCACGCTCCCCACCAAGGCGTGTGTCGCGGCGAATGTCGGGCCACCGCCGCGACACACGCGGCAGCAGAACCTGGCGCGCCACCAGGTTCGCTGTCACCCCACGGCCGCGTGGCGCTACCTCGACCCAACCGGGGAGTTCGGGCACCCAGGCTTCGCACCACCTCAGCGCTGATTTCGCCACGCACTCCGCTCCACGCGCCAGCGTGACGGACGAGCCGCGCCCGTCCCGCCCCGGGGCCGGTGTCAGGTTCCCGCCCCTAACACCCCGGCAGGACCTCCTACACAAACCGCGGGTTCCAACCTTAAGATCGCAAGCATGGAGACATATTCAGCGGATTCAGATGAACAGCCTTCCAGCAGGCCTTCCCCGCTAGCCGAGCTGACCGAAGCGATCAAACGGGTGCGGACCGAGGGCGTCAACAAGCCAGGGCTGCGGATACCGGCTCCCCTCGGCCGGGCGCTGGGCATCGACAGCAATCCCCAGGCGGCAGTGGCGCGGGTCCGGCAAGCGCTCTTATCGTATGCGATCCAGCTGCCCCGGGCGCGCCGCCTGGCTTTCCTCTACGGGGCAGGGTTTCGTCAGGACATCCGGGGTTCGTCAGGCCAGCGGGTCACCATGGCAGCCGAAGCGCTTGGGCTATCGCGCCGCAACGTGTATTTACAGATCCACAGAGCCTCCGAAGCCATCGCGGCAGAGTTGCTGCGGAACGGCCAGGGCTCCGTCCTAGCGGAGACGGACGTAATCACCAGCCGGACAGACTGTAGCCTTGATTTGCGCAGTGACGCCCCAGCAATTCGCTTGAGTCGAACAGTCATTGTCTTGCGAGACGGCATAGATACTTTCGAGGAGACATTCTATTTCCCTGGCCTCAAGGGACGCGACCTTAAGCATCTGGCGCTCAGCGGATGTCAAATAGCTTCGGCAGAGGCCACCTCCGACGCTTGGCGCCTGCAGTTAGCTCTCCCAGCACCCCTACATGTGGGCGAGACACACACGTCCACGGTCTGGATTGAACTTCCCAGCAGAGACGCCCTCGTCCCGATGCTCGTTTTTTCTCCACTCAACCCCCGCCAACGTAACACCATAGAACTCACTTTCGGCGAACAACGTCCTCGGGTAGTTGAACGATTCGAGCATGTATGGACATCTCAGGCGACGAATCCCGGCTTCCCCGCTACCCCGATACCCGTCACTGACGATCCCGTGGTCGTGGAGTTCCCGGAGATGGAGCAAGGCTGGGACTACGGGGTGCGCTGGTTCTGGTGAATGAGCGGTCGGCTGACCCGTCGGTCCCTCAGCCGCGTGACACGGCAACGCCCTCAGCCACGACCTGTCCATCCCGGTAGGGAATGACGGCATGGAACAGACGTGGGTCACCGTCGAAGACCAGCGGTAGAAAGTAGCGGTCCCCTTCCCACATCGGTAGATTCCCCACCTCATCCAGGGGCACCCAAGCCAGCGGACCGTCGTCGTTTCGCCCCGGGGGCTCCCCGTCGAAGGACTCCACCAAAAACACCAGCCCGAACCAATCAGAGCCGTCCGACCCGAAGCCCGGCCACGCCACTGTTCCGCGCAGCCGAACCGACGTCGCGTCGATCCCCGCCTCCTCGCTGAGTTCCCGCCTCAGGCACGTGACGGCGTCCTCGCCGGTCTCGACCTTCCCGCCAAGGCCGTTCCACTTGCCCTGGTGGTCATCGCCGACGCGCTGCCGATGCACCAGCAGCACCGAGCCGTCGCGGACGACGTACCCCAGGGTGCCGATGATGGCCTGAAACATCACACCACGCGATGCATCCAGCCGTGCCGGTCCTCGGCACGGCCATATTGGATATCCAGGAGGTGGGCACGCATGTCTTGGGTGCGGGGCCCAGGCTGGCCGTCGCCGACCGGCTGCTCACCGTGCTCGGGCGAGTTGAAGCCGACGATGGGGGTGATGACGGCCGCCGTGCCGCACGCGAACGCCTCAACGATCTCCCCGGCGGCCAGGCCTGCGCGCAACTCGTCGAAGGAGACGGGACGCTCGACGGGTGTCAACCCGTGGTCAGTGGCCAGCGTCAGCAGGGAGTTGCGCGTAACACCGTCGAGGATCGACCCAAGGGCGGGCGTGACAAGCTCGCCGCCCGAGGTGACCATCATGAAGTTCATGGTGCCGCACTCTTCCAGCCACCGGTGCTGCGCGCCGTCGAGATACAACACTTGGCCGCAACCATTCGCCGCAGCCTCCTTGGCAGCCGCGAGGCTAGCGGCGTAGTTCCCACCGCACTTGGCCGTACCCGTGCCGCCAGGGGCCGCCCGGGTGAAGTTTGGGGTAACCCACAGCTTCACGGGCTCTGGGTAGTAGGCCCCGACGGGGGACGCCAGCAGCCCGTAGCGATATTGGCTGGCCTCCCGCACCCCAAGATAGGGCTCGTTGGCGATCTGGAACGGCCGCAGGTACAGGCTCTGCTCATTGTCGGGGGATGGCACCCAGTCCTGTTCTAGGGCCACGAGTTCATCAAGTGAGGCCAAAAACAGTTCCACGGGCAGCGGCGCCATCTCCAGGCGTTCCGCGGAGTGGACGAAGCGATGGGCGTTCCGTTCCGGGCGGAACAGCCAGATCGAGTTGTCGGCGTGGCGATAGGCCTTCAGGCCCTCGAAGATCTCCTGCCCATAGTGGAACACCGACGCGGCGGGATGCAGCCGCCAGTCCTGTGTGGCGACGATGCGGGCGTCGTGCCAGCCCTGCCCCTCGGTATAGTCCGCGATGGCCATGTGGTCGGCGAAGAACTTCCCAAACACCGGGCTCGCCACGACGGCCGCGCGGTCGGCGGCGGGAGTCGGATGATCGGTGCGGTGAAGCTCAAACAATGACATGCCCGGAAGCGTAGTCGACGGGCCCCACCAGCGCCGCCCACGCCACCTGGTGAACACCCCTAAGGGGCATGGCGGTTTTCCCCTGAGCCCAATACCGACTATCGTCGTACGCGAAAGGCCAGAAATAGCTACCTTCGGTCATTGATCTTGGTTGATGCGGCGCACCTCAGACTTGACTTGCTGAGAATGCTGAGAGATTCTTGCCTGGTTGTTCTGTAAGACAGGAGGGGTGTATGCGCAGACTTGCCACCTGGCTGGCCGCGGCTGCGGTCGCCATCGCCGGCATCGTCGTCGCATCGAATGCCACCGCTGACGAGGAGGCTCCCGCCTCCGGCCCCTCTGTCGTGGCCGTTCATGCGCCTTGCCCCGTGACTCATCCGTGGCCCGGCGATGACGTGTCGATCAGCAAGATCACCGAACAATTCGCCGAGAACTTCGGTCTCCAGACCGCTGGTAACGGCTGGACCGACGCCAACCGCCGCCAGATCCAGGTGCTGTGGCAGACACTCGACACGGTGTCCTGCACCGACTTCCTGGCCGACCTCAAATCGAAGACCACCGACCCCGTCGGCGTCAATGCCGCCAGCATCAGCGGCTACGCCTGGGGGGACTGGTCGCTGACGAAGCCGGGCTACGTCACCTTCGATTTCACCAAGTGGAAGTCAGCCCTCGACATCAACGATGTCGGCCACCTGTCGCGTCTGATCATCCACGAGTTCACCCACACCCTGAACAACGACCGCTTCGCAAACCCCCAGTACTGGCAGGATTTCCAGTCGCTGGCCGCTAAGCAGGGCACCTTCACTAACTACGCCGGGTCGCAGGTCACGGAGACGCTGCCCGAAGTCGTCGGCTACTACGTGGCCCGCTGCGCCAAGGACAATCCCTACGACACCGGCAAGTTCGACGCCTACTACGAGTGGGTGAAGACCAACATCTTCGACGGCCGGGAATTCGGCCCCGCCCCCGGCCAGAAGGCCGCCTGCGACGTCACCGCCGATGACATCGCCGCCGCAGAAGCCGCCAAGGTGCCCGCCTGGGTTCGTGCCCTCAGCGGCGACTAATCCCCCGCCCGACGCGTACTAGACTATGCCCCGCGCCCCAGCGGTTCGTCGGCGCGCGTAGTTTTCAGGGAGTGCAAGGTGGCGAGGACGGGGCGTCTGGCCTGGGTGGTGTGGTCGGTCGGGATCTTCGCGTACGCCGTTGCCATCATGCAACGCACCAGCCTGGGCGTGCTCGGCCAACAAACCTCCCAGCATTTCGGCACCAGCATCAGCATCATCTCGACATTCGTGATGGTGCAGTTGGCGGTCTACGCTCTCGCGCAAGCCCCAACGGGGGTCCTCATCGATCGCTACGGGTCGCGCATGACCATGACCGTCGGCTCGGGTGTGCTGGTGGTCTCGCAAGTCATGATGGCTTTCGCCGACACCGTCCCGCTGGCTGTCACAGCCCGCATCCTGCTGGCCGTCGGCGACGCTTGCCTCTTCGGTTCAGTGCTGCGCTTGATCCCCGCCTGGTTCGCCCCGTCGCGGGTCCCGGTGCTCAGCCAACTGACGGGGTTACTCGGGCAGATGGGGCAGGTGGCGTCCGCGACGCTGTTGCTGCCGCTGTTCCATTGGCGCGGCTGGTTGTGGACGTTCTTGGGCGCGGCGCTGCTATCGGCGGTAGCGCTGCTGGCCAGCGCACTGTGGGTGCAGGATGTGCCGCCTGGCGAAACCCGCCCCGCCCCGCAGGAGGAAAAACTGGCCGAGCTGCCCCGCGGCATCGTCGAAGCGTGGAAGCACCCCGCCACCCGGCTCGGCTTTTGGGTGCATTTCACCAGCGGCTTCAGCGTCAACGTGTTCGCGATGATCTGGGGCATACCGTGGCTGATGCAAGCCCAAGGCCGTTCCGAGGCCGATGCAGCCGCCCTGTTCAACCTCACCGTGCTCTGCTCCATCGCCTTTAGCCCACTGCTGGGCTGGCTGACCGCCCGGCATCCGTTGCGCCGCAGCAACTTGGCGTTGATCGTCATCTGGGCCAACGTGATCATGTGGGCGGTAGTGCTGCTGTGGCCCGGACAGGCGCCGTGGCTGCTGCTGGTTGCCCTCGTGATAGCAATGTCTGCGGGCGGCCCAGGTACCGGCATCGGCTTCGACTATCCCCGCACACTCCTGCCGCCACACCGTCTAGGCGCAGCCAACGGCCTGGTGATTACGGGATCCTTCACGGGCGCGACGCTGTGCCTGCTGACGATCAGCGCCCTCCTGACGGCGCTCAACCCGTCCGGTGACTACACCCCCGCCCAACTCAACCTGGCTATGGCAGTGCAGTTCCCGTTCTTCCTGGTGGGTATCGTCGGCATCTTCACCACCCGCCATCGGCTGCGCACCATGATGCGGCCCTACGGGGTGGTCGTCCCCACCTGGCGCGAGGTCGTCGAACGTATCCGCCGTTCCCGCCGCGCGTGATGCCTGCTCCCGAGCGGAGCCCGCTAGAACAGGCCCTCCGGTTCGGGGGGTGCCGCATAGGCCGGGTCGACGTCCTTGAACAGCGACGCCACCGAGTTGCCCGTGTGGATCCGGTCGATGGCCTTCGCAAACAGCGAGGCGACGCTCAGCACCTGGAGACCCGGGAAGTTCGGCGGCGCAGGGACCGTGTTGGTGGACACCACTTCGGTGATGTGGTCGGTGCTCGTCAACCGTTCGACGGCTTGGCCCGCGAAAAGACCGTGGGTACAGGCGACAGAGGCATCAACACAACCAAAGTCCGCAAGTCGCGACACCACCTCGACGATGGAGCCGCCCGTCGCGATCTCGTCGTCCAGCACGATGGCCTTCTTGCCTGCAACGTCGCCGACGATGGACGAGATGGCCACCTTGTCGTCGGCTAGGCGCTGCTTGTTTCCGGCCGCGACGGGAAGGTTCAGCAGTCGCGCCAGCAGCGTCGCCTGCTTGGCGTTGCCCAGGTCCGGGGAGACGACGACGTAGTTCGCGAGGTCGCGCTTACGGTAGTGGTCGGCGATCACGCCCAGCGCCGTCAGGTGATCAACTGGCACCGAGAAGAATCCGTGCACCTGGGGGGCGTGCAGGTTCATGGTCAGCACGCGATGCACCCCGGCAGTCACCAGCAGGTCCGCGACGAGTCGTCCCCCAAGCGAGATCCGGGAGGCGTCTTTCTTGTCCGAGCGCGCGTAGGCGTAATGCGGAATGATGGCAGTGATCTGCCCCGCCGATGCGCCGCGGGCCGCGTCCACCATGAGTAGCAACTCCATGAGGTGCTCCTGGGTGGGTGGCACCAGCGGCTGGACGATGTAGACGTCGCGCTGGCGGCAGTTCGCGAGCAACTGCGCCTGAAGGCAGTCGTTGCTGAACCGGGAAATCCTGACGTGGCTACGGGGGATGCCCAAGTATCCGCAGATCTCGTCGGCCAATCCATGGTGCGCGGATCCGGAGAATACGACGATGCCCTTCAACGTCCTGCTCCTTGAGGTGTCGGGTGTCTCCACCCTAGTGGCGCAGCCGCCGATACGTCCGGCACACCGCCGAAGACGCGCTGGTGTTCGTCACATCACTCACCGATAGTGGGCGGCTGATTACCCTCGTCGCGCTGCGCCAGGAAGCTCTCGACGGCAGCGGCGATCTCGTCGGCCGTGGGGAGGGAGTCGCCAGGTTCGGTTTCCGCGTAGCGGTCGTACTGTTCCTCTAGCTGTTGCAGCAGCAACTGGGCGGTTTCGTCCTTCTGTGTGTCGGCGTCGATGGACATCAGGTTGGCTTCGGCGGACAGATCCAGTTCCTCGGTGGGCAACGCCAACTCCGAGACCTCCGCGAAACGGTGCATGACGACGGCCGCGGCCTTCGTGAACGTAGAACTGGCCAGGTAGTGCGGCACATGCGCCGCCACCCCGTAGGCGCTGATCTTGGCTTTCCCCATGGCGAACTCCAGGTAGGCCGCGAACGACGCGGGGATCTCCAGCCGGTCGATCCAGCGCGGGTTCGGCACACGTAGTTCCGGGTCGGTGGAATGCACTGCCACAGGTGTTGGGCGCGTGTGTGGGAAGGTCATCGGCAGGCCGTAGCCCGTCACGGCAACGGAGATCCCGAGGCGGTGGATCAGCTGGATTAGCTCGTCGCGCACCAGCTTCCAGCGGTGGTCGGGTTCCGGACCGCGCAGCACCAGGTAGGGGCGGCCCCGCAAGTCGTGCGCTAGGTGCAGCTGAGTGACGGGATCCTCCTGCGACACCCAGTGGTCGGTGTCGAAGACCATGGACGGGCGACGCGCGCGGTAGTCGTGCACGAGATCCCAGTCAAAGCTACCCAGCAGTTGGGGCTCAGAATGCTCCAGCAGCGCCTCAACCAGGGTAGCCCCGACGCGCCCCGCGTCGATGTAACCATCGAAGAAGTAGAACAGCGGAGGGCGGGACCCCACGACGGTGCCCCACAGGTCCTCATCTATCGCAAACCAGTCGGACATGTCTCCAGCCTAACGGGTCGGGGAAGGCGACTTCACGGGCAACATGGCCAGCAGGCCGATGAGCAGCACGAGCACAATACCCAGGATCCCGAAATGCCCGGCCGAAGCACCGTCGGCCGCGAAGAAAGCACCAAGCCACAGGAACAACACCCACATCGTCGACGACAGGAAAGACACAGCGCGCCCCGTCATCGCGTAGAGGCCGAAGACTTCCCCGGAATAGCCCTCAGGGATGAGACGCGCCAGGAAGGAACGCGACGCCGACTGGGCCGGGCCAACGAATACCGTCATGGCTAGGCCAAACACCCAGAAAACCCACTGGCCTTGGGTGTGGAGGCCGAAGATCACAAGCCCCAGCGCCACCAGGCTGCCCAGCGAAATCATAATCACTCGCTTCGGGCCGACCCGGTCGTCGAGGTAGCCGAAGGCGATGGTCGCCAGGCCCGCGATGACGTTCGCGGCCAGCCCGAAGACGATCACCCCGCCCATGGTGAACCCGAACACGTTCTGCCCCAGCACCGCACCGAAGGTGAAGATCCCGGCCAGGCCGTCGCGGAACAGCGCCGAAGCGACGAGGAACCACAGGGTTTGCGGGGAGGCGCGGTGGATGCGTCGGATCGACGCAAACAGCGTGCGATACGCCTGGACGAGCGACTGCCGCGGTGGCGAGTCGGCGACGGGGCGGTCTTTGAGGGCGCGGAAGATCGGGATGGTGAACAGAACCGTCCACGCCCCGCACAGCAGCATGGAGTTGCGGACATCCCAGGCGTCGACGTCACCACGAGTGGCCGCGACGATAATCAGCAGGATCGCGATCCCGCCCAAATAGCCCAGCCCCCACCCAAGGCCGGAGACGCGGCCCACGGTGCTGGGGGTGGCCACCTGGTCGATGGCGGCGTAGTAGTTGACGTTGGCGATTTCCGCCACGACGTTGCCGACGCCGAGCAGCATCAGCCCCAACCACAGAAAACCCGGATGAGGGGCGACGAACCACAGGGCCGCCGACACCGCGGCCAGCAGCCACGTTTGGTGACGCAGGTTCGTGAGGCGGCGGCCTGACCGGTCGGAGCCCTGGCCAAGCACGGGAGCCAGCAACGCGATGAGCACGCCCGCTATCGACATGGCGACGCCCAGCATCCGGGATGGGCCGTCGTCGGCTGGCCCGGCGCCGAAGTTCGTGCCGGAGGCGATGTAGACCCCGAAGACGAAAGTGGTGATCACCGTCGCGAACGGCTGGGTCCCCCAGTCCCACATGCACCAAGCGAGGATCTTTGCCCGGCTGGCCGGCTCGGCGCTGAGGACGGTCTTCGTTTCAGTCACGGCACCAACGTAGTGGCTGCCCGGGATTCCGCAGGATTCCTGGAACCCAGAGGCGCAGCCTGAGCTTGGATAACACCGGGGTCTAGACCCTCGGGAATGACGTGTTCAGTAGCGCTACCCGGCCGTCGACAGTGCCCAGGACGGCAGCTCCCTCGCCCCGGGATAGACCGCAGATGACAAAATGGACGGGCAGTTTGATCAAGCGGGCGGCGCGAAGCCCAGCAGTTTCCTGCCACTCGACCGCTCCATTTCCCCGGCGGGATGCCCTGGGCTCGGGCTTCGAGATCACGCGTCGGCGTCGCCACACCCAAGGCCACTTGGCGACGCAATCCCCCGATCACTACCACCGACGCCCCTCTCCGTCGGCGAGACACCCGGTTGGGCAGTTCCCGGTCGGCACCAGAGGCGACAGAGCTACACGCCCGAACAGTGGCGCGCTGCAGACCCTAACCATCGGGTTTCAACCGCCGAAAACGGATTCCGATGCCCAGACTGTGCGGGTATGGTGGAGCGACATCGCCAGCGTTGGTAGCAGCGCGGCGCCAGGACCCAGCCGCCCATCAGGAAGGCCCGCAAGATGACCGGCTCTGCCACGTTCACCCACGGCGATGTCAATTTGGGCATTGATGTCGTCGACTCCACCGTCGGGAGTCGCGGCTACGACATCTCTGGGCTGATGGCCGCCACCGGAAACGTCATCCTCGACAACGGGTTCGTCAACACGGCCTCCTGTATGTCGAGCATCACCTTCATCGACGGCGACAAAGGCATTCTACGTTACCGCGGCTACCCGATTGAGGACCTGGCGAGCCAGGCCTCTTTCATTGAGGTGGCCTACTTGCTGATCTACGGTGAATTACCGACGCAGGCCCAGCTCGACCAGTTCTATGAACGCATCGCCCACCACATGATGATCGACGAGCGAATGCGCGAGCTTTACCGCGCCTTCCCGCGCGGAGCCCATCCGATGATGGTGCTGTCCGCGGGGGTGATCGCCCAGGGTGCCTTCAACAGGCCAACCCTCGATCCCCACGACCCCGAGGCCGTCGACGCCGCCACCTTCAAGCTGCTGGGCGCGATGCCGACGCTCACCGCCTACGCCTACAAGAGTTCCGTCGGCGAGCCTTTCCTCTACCCGAAGACGCGGCTCAGCTATGTCGAAAACTATCTGCGGCTGTCCTTCGGCACTCCCCAGGAAGAGTACAAGCTGGACCCGTCCGTCGTCAGCGCCTTCGAGACCCTGTTCCTGCTGCACGCCGACCACGAGCAGAACTGTTCAACGGCGACGGTGCGCATGGTGGGATCATCGGACGCCAACGTCTACGCCGCCGTCGCCTCGGGCGTCAATGCGTTGTCCGGGCCACTGCATGGCGGCGCAAACCAAGCAGTCCTGGAGATGCTCCGCCAGATCCGCGAGGAAGGTATGGACACCAAGACTTTCGTCGCGAAGGTCAAGGACAAGACATCCGACATCAAGCTCATGGGCTTCGGGCACCGCGTCTATAAGAACTACGACCCGCGGGCCAAGATCATCAAGGCACACGCCGACGAGATCCTGCGGTCCTCCGGAAAGTCCAATGATCTGCTGGACGTGGCCTTGGAACTCGAAGAAGCAGCCCTCCACGACGACTATTTCATCGAGCGCAGGCTCTACCCGAACATCGATTTCTATACCGGCCTGATCTACGAGGCTATGGGTTTCCCCGCGTCTTATTTCACGGCACTGTTCGCACTGGGACGCCTGCCGGGCTGGATCACGCAGTGGCGGGAGGAGCATGCCGACCCGAAACGCAAGATCGGTCGACCCCGCCAAATCTACATCGGGGAACCGGAGCGCCCCTTCGTGCCCATCGGCCTGCGTAAGTGACGCTCGACGGCGGGACATCCATGGCCAACCTGTTAATCATCGACGGCGACCGCGAAGCTACCGCGGAGTTGCGCCGCCAGTTACGCGAAGCCGGACACTCGACCGCCTCAATGACCTCGGGACGGGATGCCCTGGCGCGCCTGCTGGGCAGCGCCCCAGACCTGGTGATCCTGGAGCTAGACCTGCCCGACATGGACGGCCTGGATTTCTTAGAGCAGCTCCGCGGCCAGGGTTCAACAGTGCCCGTTGTCGTGCTGTCGACGCGTGACGAGCCGTCAGATCGGGTCGGGAGCCTGACACGGGGTGCCAACGACTTCCTGGCCAAGCCCTGTTACGTTCCCGAATTGCTGGCCCGGATCCAGCTGCGCCTGCGGCCCGCACCTGCGCCGACAACCGTCGGCAGCCTCGTGGTGGAGCACAACGGGCTGCGGCTGGACCCGGTACGACGTGTCGCAACGGTCGACGGCAACCGGGTGCGGCTTTCGGAGCGCGAGTTCTGTCTGGCCCTTGAGTTCGTGCGCCGGGCCGGCAAAGTCCTTACCCGCGAGCAGTTGCTCAACTCCGTCTGGGGCCTGGGTTTCGTGACGGACAGCAACATCGTCGACGTGTACGTGCGGTATCTGCGCACAAAGCTCGGTAAGGAACGCTTCCACACCGTGCGCGGTGTGGGATATCGGATGCCCTAACGCCGACGGGAAACCCACCTCACACGGCGGTGGCGACCGCCTGCTATGGTTCCTCCGTCGGCGGCCCCACGGGGCCTGGGAACCCGGTGTGACTCCGGGACTGACGCGCAGCGGTGAAAGGGACCGACGGAACACGGCCACTGGGGAAACCTGGGAAGGCGTTCCGGCGGGTTGAACTTGAGTCCGAAGACCAGCCGACAACGTTGTCCATGCCCCGCGAACGGGCCCAAGTGGAAAGAACTTCCCATGCGTATCCGTCCCCTCGTCGTTGGCACTCTCGCCGCCGGACTAGTCCTGTCGGGTTGCGTCGGCGCCCCGACCGACACCACCTCCCCGGCCGCTAGCGATTCTGCGGCCGCCTACACCCCCGTCACCCTCACCAACTGCGGCTTTGAGGTGACCTTCACCGAGGCCCCGAAGGCGGCCGTCACCCTCAATCAGGGCACCACCGAAGTGATGCTGGCCCTCGGTCTAGAACAGCAGATGGCTGGCACCGCCTACCTCGACGACGCCATCTCCGAACGCTGGAAAGCCGCCTACGACACGGTTCCGGTGCTTTCCGGCGCGGAATACCCGTCGAAAGAGGCCTTCCTGGCGGCCAAGCCAGATTTCTCCTACGCCTCCTATTCGTCGGCATTCACCGACAAGAATGTCGGCACCCGTGAGGAGTTGCTGGGCGAGAAGATCCCCACCTACATCAGCCCCTTCGGTTGCCCCGACGGCGTCGAAACCGCCCCAAGCACCATGGAATCCGCCTGGGGTGAAGCCACCGACATCGCGAAGATCTTCGGCGTCGAGGAGCGCGCCACCAAGCTCGTCGACGAGCAGAAGACGGAGCTGGAGACGCTGAAACAGCAAGCCGCCGGCCAGGGCAAGACTGTATTCTGGTTCGACTCCGGCGACGACCAGGCTTTCGCGGGCGGTGGTGGCGGCGGCCCGCAGATCATCCTCGATGCCGTCGGCGCCACCAACATCTTCGCTGACCTGGAGGGCGGCTGGGAGAACGTCGCCTGGGAACGCGTCGTCGAGGCCGACCCCGACGTGATCGTGCTAGCCGAGGCCTCTTGGTCCACCGTCGAGCAGAAGAAAACCCACCTGGAGTCCGACCCGGTCCTCAGCCAGCTGAAAGCCGTGCAGAACAAGGCCTACATCACCATCCTGTTCTCGGAGTCCACGCCCGGTATTCGCCTGGTTGACGGCGCCAAAACCGTCGCCGATCAGATCACCAAGCTCTGACGATGCGACGCGGCTTGGGGGTCACGCTCCTGAGTGTGACCCTGACCGTCGTCATCATGGCCACCGCGGCGGTGGCACTCGGAGTGGGTTCGGCTGATGTCTCGATTCGGGACGTCAGTGACGTGATCCTGCGCCGCCTAGGCCTCATCCCCGGGGAGCATGTAACAGTGCTGGCCGACCGGATCGTCTGGGAGCTGCGGATGCCGCGGGTCATCGGTGCGCTGTCGGTGGGTTCGGCTCTGGCTATCTGCGGCGTAGTGCTGCAGTCGCTCACCCGCAACGAGTTGGCCGACCCGTATCTGTTGGGCATCTCATCGGGCGCCTCCGTCGGAGCCGTCACGGTCCTGGTGTTCGGCATCACCCTGCCGTTCGTTCCGCCCACCCTGACGCTGACCGTCGCGGCCTTCGCGGGCGCCGTCGTCTCCATGGTGCTGGTGCTGGGCTTGGCGACGGGACGCTCCGGGTCGTTGCCGCCAGGCCGCACCATCCTGGCGGGTGTCGCCCTCGGCCAGCTGTGCGCGGCATTTACGTCGCTGGCCATCATGGTCTTTGGGTCGCGCGAGATTTCGCGGCAGGTCATGACCTGGACCCTCGGGTCGTTCGCGGGACTGCGCTGGCCGTCGGCGGTCATCATGGTGTTCGCCTTAGCCGCGGCGCTGCTGGTGTTGTTGTTCGCCACCCAGGCGCTTGATGCTTTCGCGTTCGGCGAGACCTCGGCGCGCTCGCTGGGCATCAACGTCAACGCCACGCGGTGGGCGCTGCTGATCCTCACGGCGCTGATCACAGCCACCACCGTCGCTTTCGTCGGCCCTATCGGTTTCGTTGGCCTGACCATCCCGCACCTGGTGCGGATCGCGACGGGGCCATTGCACCGTACGCTGCTGCCGTTGAGCGCCCTGGCGGGCTCGGCGCTGATGCTGGTGGCCGATACCTTGGCACGGTCGCTGCGCGATGGCACCGAGATCCCCATCGGCATCATCACCGCAGCAATCGGCGCGCCCGTGCTGGTGTTTTTGCTGCGCAGACAGGCGGCGAGTTCATGATTCGGCTAGACAACATCGCTTGGGAGGCCGATGGCCGGCGCATCGTCTCCGATATCACCCTGGAGTTCGCACCGAACACCTTAACCGCGCTGCTCGGCCCGAACGGGTCAGGCAAAACCACCGTCCTGCACCTGGCTGCGGGCCTGCGGAAACCCGCCGAGGGCGAGGTGTTCCTCGACGGCGCTCCCCTAACCAACCTGCCGCCACGGCAGCGGGCGCGTCAGATCGCGCTGGTGGAGCAGCACCCCAGCACCGGCCTGGACCTAGCCGTCCGCGACGTCGTGGCGCTGGGCCGTATCCCGCATGTTGGGGCCTGGCCGGGGGCGCGGGATCGGGATCCGGGGGCCATCGACGAGGCAATGGAGGCAGCGGCCGTCACGCACCTAGCGGCACGCCGCTGGCCGACGCTGTCGGGCGGCGAGCGGCAACGCGTCCACTTGGCCCGCGCCCTGGCGCAGCGGCCAACGGTGTTGCTGCTGGATGAACCCACCAATCATCTGGATCTCAGCCACCAGCTGGACTTTCTGGAGCGGGTCAGTGGATTGGGTATCACCGTCATCGCGGTGCTGCATGACCTGGACTTGGCGACGGCCTTCTGCCGGGACGTGGCTGTCATGCACCAGGGCCGCCTGCACAGCCAGGGACCGATCCGCGATGTGCTGACCGGGGACCTGATTAAAGAGGTCTTCGACGTAACGGCGTCCGTCGTTGTCGACGACCGGATGCGGGTGAACTGGAGTCGCCAATGAGGACCTTGCTCGTCACCCTGACTTTTCCCGATGCGACGCGCTGGCCCGAGGTGGCTGAAGCGGGGGCGAAGCTAGATGCAGGAACGGCGTCGCTGCAAGGCGAAGGGCCGTCATTGGTGTCGCAACTCGACGCCCTAGTCCAGGCGGGCGTAGCGGCGGTGCATCTGATAGGCGTGACTTTCGGCGACGACGCAGCTCCGGTGTCGTGGCTAGGCCGGGTGGCGCGCTGGTGGCTGGAGTCGCGCGGCCCGCTGCTAGACCTATGGTTCGAGCCGCGGGCGCTGCACGGCATCCCCGTGACGCTGCCCGGGCATGAGTCGGCGCGACGCCTCGTCCCGAAGGATTCGTTGACCAATCCGGAGTGGGCCAAAGTACCTGACGTTGCGCGTCACGTCCTGATCTGCCGCGGCCCGCGGTGCAACGCCAAGGGCGCAGCCGCAACCCACGCTGCCCTGTCGGCGGAGCTGGCGCGCAACGGGGCGGCGGATTCGGAAGTACTGCTGTCGCAGTCAGGATGTGTCTACCCGTGCAACCAAGCCCCGGTGATTGTGGTGCAGCCGGACATGGCCTGGATAGGTCCCGTCGGCCCCAAGGACGTACCCGGACTGGTGGCTGAACTCCTCACCCCTAGTCCTCTTGACCTCCAGGTCAGGGGCCTGGACGTCACCCGGCCCTGCCGACGCGAGGACAGCTAATCATCGATTCGCTCGCCTTCCTGGCGCTGGGATAACCCCAGGGCGGGCCAACTCAGGGGCCGCTCCTCCGTCTTGGGGAACAGCCCCAGCACGCGCTTGTTGACCTCGCGCCACGACTGGTAGCGGAAGCCGTCGAGGCTGCGCCAGCCCCAGACGTTGCGGAGCGCAAAAGTAACCTCCGCGACGATGGTGGCGGCCGCGTCGCCGCTGGCCGGGTGGTCGAAGCTGCGGCGCCACAGCCCCGACCACGAGTCCACCTGCACCCAGTCGCGGGCGCGAAGCCGGGGTTCGTCGTCGGCGGACTCGTTGCCGACCTCTGCCGTCACCGCTTCCCCGGAGCGCTGAAACTGCATGAACCCACCTTCGCCACTGATGACGAGCACCCCCTGGTCGGGAAGCTTCACGAGGACCTCAGCTAGGGCCGGGTCGAAGTCGCGCCAGTTGGTCATGGAAACTCCTGATCGTCGCGTGGCTCGGGCCCAGCCATCCGAGGTAAACCCGTCGGCTGAGCCCGCCTATCTTCCCACGTCCAACCCGCCGCTACTACCGACGGGCCGCCGCGGGGCCTAGCTGCCTTCGCGCTTGGGGATGGTCAGGATGGCGGGTTGGGCGACCTCGGCGAAGAAGTCGTTGCCCTTGTCGTCGACGACGATGAATGCCGGGAAGTCCTCGACCTCGATGCGCCAGATGGCTTCCATGCCGAGTTCCTCGTACTCGACGACCTCAACCTTCTTGATGCAGTCCTGGGCCAGCCGCGCCGCCGGGCCGCCGATGGAGCCCAGGTAGAAGCCGCCGTGCTTGGCACAGGCATCGGTGACGGCCTGGGAACGATTGCCCTTGGCCAGCATCACCATGGAGCCGCCCGCCGCCTGGAACTGGTCGACGTAGGAGTCCATGCGACCCGCGGTGGTCGGCCCGAACGAACCCGAGGGCATACCCGCGGGAGTTTTCGCGGGTCCGGCGTAGTAGACGGGATGGTCCTTGAGATACTGCGGCATCTCTTCGCCGCGGTCGAGACGCTCCTTGATCTTCGCGTGCGCGATGTCGCGGGCAACGATCAGGGTGCCGGTCAGCGACAGGCGCGTCTTCACGGGGTATTTCGACAGCTCAGCCAGCACCTCGGGCATCGGGCGGGCCAGATCGATCTCCACGGCCGCGCCCTTGCCGGTGCTGGACACCCCGTGGGCTTCGGCGTCGAGGTCCTCGTCCACCGTGTCCGGCATGAATCGCGACGGGTCGGTCTCCAGCTGTTCGATGAACACCCCGTCGGGGGTGATCTTCGCCAGGCACTGACGGTCGGCGGAGCAGGAGACGGCAATGGCCACCGGCAGCGACGCGCCGTGCCGCGGCAGGCGGATAACGCGCACATCGTGGCAGAAGTACTTGCCACCAAACTGGGCGCCGATTCCGAAGTTACGGGTCAGCTCCAAGACCTGGGCCTCCAGTTCGCGGTCACGAATGCCATGCCCGGCGATGTCGCCCTCGCCCGGGAGCGTGTCCAGGTAGCGGGCGGAGGCGTACTTCGCGGTCTTCAGGCAGAACTCGGCAGAGGTGCCACCGATGACGATGGCCAGGTGGTATGGCGGACAGGCGGCGGTGCCGAGGCTGCGGATCTTGGCGTCCAGGAACTTCATCATGGCCTCCGGGTTGAGGATGGCCTTGGTCTCCTGGAACAGGTAACTCTTGTTCGCCGAGCCGCCACCCTTGGCCATGAACAGGAACTTGTAGGTGTTCTCGTGGCCTTCAGCGGTGTCGGCGTACAGCTCGATCTGCGCAGGCAGGTTGTTGCCCGTGTTCTTTTCTTCCCACGTGGTGATGGGGGCGTTTTGCGAGTAGCGCAGGTTCAGCTTCGTGTAGGCGTTGTAGATGCCCAGGCTAAGCGGACGCTCGTCGGTGCCCTCCGTTAGGACCTGCTGGCCCCGTTTGCCCATCACGATGGCGGTGCCGGTGTCCTGGCACATGGGCAGGATGCCGCCGGCCGCGATATTGGCGTTCTTCATCAGGTCGAGCGCCACGAACTTGTCATTCGCGGAAGCCTCCGGGTCGTCCAGAATGTTCCGGAGCTGCTGCAGATGCCCGGGACGCAGGTAGTGGGCGATGTCGTGCATGGCGGTTTCGGCCAGCAACGTCAAGGCTTCGGGCGCCACCTGCAGGAACTTCCGACCGTCCGGGCCTTCGACGAGCTCCACCCCTTCCTTGGTGAGCAACCGGTACGGGGTTTCGTCGGCGCCGGTGGGCAGCATGTCGACATAGCGGAATTCAGGCATTGAACTCTCCTTGGATCACAGGGTGTTTCTATCTTTCCATAGCGGTCCGACCAATTCCGCGTCGGGTAGGGACACCCCGTCACCTCTGCGCTGATGTCGGCTTGGCTCGGTGCCGGTCGCGGGGGCGGACGTGCACGGTTGCTACGCGACGCCTCACGTCCCGGGACCCAAGGCCGCACACCAACCGGCTCCGCGCGATCCTCTAGGCTGACGCCATGGACGAGCGGGAGCAGCGGCGGGCGGATGCGCTGCGACGGCTGGACTTGGCGGAGCAGGCGGCCGACCGGGAGGCCGCGCTGGCGCAGCGGCTCATCGACCAGTTCGTGGCCGACGCCGTCGCCGCGGGCCTGGAACCGGTTCCGTTGCGGGCCACCACCCTCGACGGACACATGGTGCGCACCGATCGTCGCGGCTGGTACCTGCGTCAGAATCACTCCATCGCCATCGACACCGACGGCGGCTACCACGTGCTCACCGTCCCGGGCGGGCTGAAAGCGCGACTGCGGGGCGTGCGGCTGGAGCCGACCCGCCCGTCGCTGCAAGTGGGTCGGGGTGGTCGCGACGGCGAGACCGGCGACCTCAGCGAGTTCCTCGCCTGGGTCCTGGCTGGCAAAGTCCCGCAGCACTGAAAAGGTCAGGCGGCCGAGGTTGCGCCCGCGTGCTTTCCCAGCCGTCACACATGGTCGGCGCTAGCCCAGGGCGTCGGCAAAGTTGGCCACTCACACCCTCAGCCAAGCAGTAAATGACCTAGTCAAGGACTGACGGCAGGCCATCGCCGACTCCCCCACCCCATGGTTGGCTTGGCGTTGCTTGGGTCAGGACCTTACGCAGGCTGCCACCGTCGGCGGCGCTCCGCACCTCGCGCCCGGCTGATCTTGCCCCTGAAAGTTACTGCCGGGCGACGCATAGGTTCGGTGACGCGTTCTCGCGCACCCCCGATCGGCTACTTTTCGCCGTTACCTCTCCCGTTCTGCGCCAAGGGCTACTAGGCTGGAGTAAACCGAACGCCAGAGACGACGTCGGAGAGATGAAAGGCATCATCATGGAGACAACGGAGGCAGTCAGCGAAACCAGAAGCGTAGCCGTGAGCCGGGTGGTTCCCACCGCGCTCGACGCTATCTGGGGAGTTCTCATGAAACCTGAGGGAGCGGAGGCGCTGCTCGGCAAAGGCGGTCAGCTCGGCAACAAGGGCGAGGACTGGCGCGCCAGCGACGGCACCTACGGCATCACACGCAGCTTTCATCCCAAGGAACAAATCCGCTTCTCGTGGCACGCCCACGACGGGGCACCTGTCACATTCGTCGACCTCCGCATGAAAGCCGCTGACGGCGGCACGGAGTTGTCACTCGTTCACGATCACCTGCCCGAGGACGCCGACCAGGACGCCCTGCGCTCCCACTGGGAGGCGGCCCTGGACAGCATCATCGCCGCAGCCTGACCCCAACCCGACCCCGGCGCCGACCCAGATGGGTCGGCGCCACGCATGCCCGTAGTCGGACAGACAGCTAGCCAGTCGGGGCACCCGGCGAGAAGTTCTGCTACAGCGACACCGGTTTCATCGTCCTGGGGCTCGCACTTGAAACCCTCACTGGCACGGATTATCCCCACCTCGTGCACGAACGGATCTTCGACCCCTGGGCATAGTTCGCAGTTATATGCCGCTGCTCACGAAACCCGCGGCTGGCGCGGCGGACATCGCCCCCTATACCTGGGAAAGACCCGAGTCGACGGCACGACAGCCCTGACCATCGACTGGTCCGGTGGCGGTGTGGCAGCCACACCCGGCGACTAGCCTGACCTTCATCAACGCGCTCCAGTCAGGAAATCTGGTGAGCGCGGAATCGTGGTCGTAGGTAACGAAATCTCGCCACAAGTTCCGCAGAGGCATGCACTACGGGGCTGGAACCATGAACATCAAGTTCGACGAATTCTCCCCGTGGCTGCGCGGCTGGCCACGTCCCGTGGGACACGCCGGGTCACTGCCACACACCTATGGCATGATCCGATACACAACGCAGATATTGTCATCAATTTTGGTTCCACGAAGGCAATGCCTTCCAGTTTTCTCACATTGATCGAAATTGTCGGACTACTACGCGAATTCGACTGAGAAATACAAGCATTCCCTGCCACGTTTGCAGCCCCCTCGGTCCGGGTGGAAGGTAATTGTCCCGCCGAGGTAGAAGGCGCTAGCACGACACACGAGGGCACATTATTTCCCCAGCCCCGTCCCATGACGCCGCCCACCCCGTCCAGCTCGTCAGGGCAAAGCTGAGACCTGTTCAGCACTCCCGTCTGCCTCGGCTGGACGATGACGTAGGCCACGGCTATTGGTCCAGCACATCCCCCACTGGCGACCCACCCCTGGGCCCGCGCAGCCGCCCGGCGTCAGCCCCGGACGGGAATACCACCAATCGAGCACGGCCACGCGAGGGCAAGCACACGGAAACGGACACCTACACCGCCTGACACCAAACTGACCGGGGCGCTTCAGCCACCGTCGCGTGTGGCGAGCTAGCCCACTAGCGCGCCGAAGCGTAGCACCATCACGCCACCTCCCAGCCAGCTGTCCACATCATCCCGTTTTATGTCCCCCCTATTAGGCAAACACCAACGGGCGTAAAGTGGCCTCGGAAAGGCAAGCTGGCCTCGCCAGCGCAGTTGATCGCAAGGGAGCATCATGACTGAGCTACCGCAAGAAGCGGTGAACACCCCAGCCGACATCCCCGGCCCCAGGCCGGCCCGACGGCGGCTCGCCCTACTCGGAGCCGCGGTCGGCGCACTGGGGCTCGGCGCATGTTCCGGCCCCCAGAACGGGGGCTCCCACGCCGGTGGAGAGGCGAACATTCAGCTTCCCGACCTTGGCTCCGTGCAATTCCTTGGCCTACCCGGCGATGTGCTGCTCGGCCTCGGCCTCATCGTCTGCGCCCTCGGCTTGGGCTTCGGCATCCTCACCTACGCGCAACTCAACAGGATGCCCACCCACCAAGCGATGCGCGATGTCGCCGAGTTGATCTACGACACCTGCAAGACGTACCTGAAACAGCAGGGCCGGTTCCTGCTGGTGCTGTGGGGGTTCATCGCCGCCATCATCATCGTCTACTACCTGTTCCTGGTGGGCTTCGGCGTCGGCAGGACGGCCATTGTGATCCTGTTCTCGCTCATCGGCATGGGTGGCAGCTACGCCGTCGCCTGGTACGGGATCCGCGTCAACACCCTGGCCAACGCCCGCACCGCGCACGCCGCCATGGCCGGGCGTCCCTACCCGTGCCACGACATCCCGCTGCGCTCCGGCATGAGCATCGGCATGGTGCTGATCTCCGTCGAGCTGGCGATGATGCTCATCATCATGGTGTTCCTGCCCGGCGAGATCGCGGGCGCCTGCTTCATCGGCTTCGCCATTGGCGAGTCCCTGGGCGCGGCCGCGCTGCGCATCGCGGGCGGTATCTTCACCAAGATCGCCGACATCGGCGCCGACCTGATGAAGATCGTCTTCAAAATCAAAGAAGACGACGCGCGCAACCCCGGCGTTATCGCCGACTGCACCGGCGACAATGCTGGCGACTCCGTCGGCCCCTCCGCCGATGGCTTCGAGACCTATGGTGTGACGGGCGTCGCACTCATCACGTTCATCCTGCTGGGCGTCCCCGACCCCCTCATCCAGGTGCAGCTGCTGGTGTGGATCTTCGTCATTCGCGCCGTCATGGTGGTGGCCTCCGGCATCTCGTACTTCATCAACGCCGCCGTCGCCCGCGCCCGCTACAAGAACGCCACCGAGATGGACTTCGAGGCGCCTTTGACGTCGCTGGTGTGGCTGACCTCGCTGCTGTGTATCGCGCTGACATTCGCCACCTCCGTGGCAATCATCGGCGGCCTTGGCGATGGACTGTGGTGGAAGCTGTCGCTGATCGTGAGCTGCGGCACCCTCGCCGGCGCCCTCATTCCGGAATTGGTGAAAGTGTTTACCTCAACGAACGCCCGCCACACCCGCGAGGTCGTCGTCTCCTCCAACCAAGGCGGGCCGTCGCTGAACATCTTGTCGGGTCTGGTGGCAGGAAACTACTCGGCCTACTGGATCGGCCTGGCAATCACCGGCCTGATGGGCATCAGCTTCCTGATCTCCACGCTCGGCCTGGACGCGATCATGCTGGCGCCCCCCGTGTTCGCCTTCGGCCTCGTGGCGTTCGGTTTCCTGGGCATGGGCCCGGTAACCATTGCCGTCGACTCCTACGGCCCCGTCACCGATAACGCCCAGTCCGTCTTCGAGTTGTCCACCATTGAGGAGATCGACGGCATCAAGGACGAGTTGAAGCACGACTACAACATCGACGCCGATTTCGAACGCGCCAAGCACTTCCTGGAGGCCAACGACGGCGCAGGCAACACCTTCAAGGCGACGGCGAAGCCCGTGCTGATCGGAACCGCCGTCGTGGGCGCCACCACCATGATCTTCTCCATCGTCATGGTGCTGACCGAGAACCTCACGCAGGGCGTGGAGAACCTGTCGCTGCTGCATGCCCCCTTCCTGCTGGGGCTGTTGCTGGGTGGCGCCGTCATCTACTGGTTCACGGGCGCCTCCATGCAGGCGGTGACGACGGGTGCGTACCGGGCCGTGGAGTTCATCAAAGACAACCTCCACCTCGACGGGGAGACGAAAGCGTCCGCGAAAGACTCGAACAAGGTGGTGCAGATCTGCACCCAGTACGCCCAGCGCGGCATGTTCAACATCTTCCTGGGCGTGTTCTTCGCCACCCTGGCCTTCGCCTTCGCGGAGCCCTACCTGTTCATCGGATTCCTGCTGTCGCTGGCGTTGTTCGGCCTCTATCAGGCCATCTTCATGGCCAACGCGGGTGGCGCCTGGGACAACGCCAAGAAGCTGGTTGAAGTGGACTTGGCCGCCAAGGCGACGCCCCTGCACGACGCCACCGTTGTGGGCGACACCGTCGGTGACCCCTACAAGGACACCTCCTCGGTGGCGCTCAACCCCGTCATCAAGTTCTCGACGCTGTTCGGACTGCTGGCGGTGGAGCTGGCGCTGGTTATCTCCCACCAGGGCTACGCCACCCTGACCCACATCCTGGCGGCAGTGTTCCTGGTGATCTCCGCGTTCTTCGTTTACCGTTCCTTCTATGGGATGCGGATCGGCGAGCGCATCGAGGACATCAAGGTATAACGGATCTCGAAACGGCCACACCTTCCCACGGCCGGGTCAGCCAGGCCGATGGGTAGGGTGTGGTCGGCCTATTGGGGCCTATTAGGAAGGACCGACCATGAGCAACCCCCCATTCCCTCATGACCCCCAGAACCCGTACAGCAACCAGCCCATCGGCGACGGCTGGGAGCAGTCACAGCCGACGGGTAATGTCTGGGATCAGCCGGCGAACGCCGCCTACGCCCAACAAGCCCCGCCGCCACTCAGCGGTGCTTCCTACGAGTCCAGCAGCTACTCGCCCCAACCCCGCGCCGCCAGCGTCTTCGGCGCACTGTTCGACTTCGGCTTCACCACCTCCGTCACCCCGAGACTGATCCGGGGCATATACCTCATCGCGACGATCGCCATCGGCCTTGGTCTGTTGGCTCACCTCGTCGTGGCGATCGCCACCGGCAACTCGGTGCTGATCGTCTTCGCCATCCTGGTCGGCCCCATTGTCGCTCTCGCCGCGCTGGCCCTAACCCGCATGCTGCTAGAAGCCACCCGCGCCATAACCCGCCTCTCCGAGCACGTCGAGCAACAGCTGCGCTGACCACCTCAGATCCGATGCACCCAGCCCCGTCGGCTGGGTGTGTCCGCTTATTTGATTAACCACGTCGACGCTGCGGCTGTCGGCGTGGCGCAGCCAGCCGGTAGGTTTGGGCTGTGAGCATCACCGTCAAGACGATCAGTGCTGAGGAGCACCTCGCGTTCGTGGCCCACCGCGGCGAGGCCAGCTTCCTCCAGCTGCCCGCCTGGGGCAAGGCCAAGCCCGAGTGGACCTCCGAGACCGTCGGATTCTTCGACGACGGGGAACTCACCGGCGTCGGCCTGATCCTGTACCGGCAGTTACCGAAGATGCGCCGCTTCCTGGCCTACCTGCCCGAGGGCCCGGTCCTCGACTGGGGCCGCTCAGATGTGGAGGCCCACCTGGATGCGCTGGTCGCCTACGCCCGATCCCGCAAGGCGTTCGCTGTGCGGATCGGCCCGACGGTCGTGCATCGCCGTTGGCTGGCTCCGACGGTGAAGGAAGCGATCGCTGATCCTAAGGTCACCGCCTTGTCGCAGGCCACACCCGACGAAACCACCACCGTGGGTACGCGGGTGCTGCGGGCGCTGGAGCATCTGGGCTGGCAGCAGCAGGGCGTCGGCCCCGGTTTCGCCGCCGGGCAGCCGAAGTTCAACTACCAGCTCCGCCTCACCGACACCGACGGCGCGGCCCTCACCGACGAGCAGCTGCTGAAGGGCATGAACCAGCTGTGGCGCCGCAACATCAAGAAAGCCGACAAGCTCGGCGTCGCCGTCACCCAGGGCGAACGCGACGACCTAGCCCGGTTCCACCGCATCTACCTGGAGACGGCAGAACGCGATCACTTCACGGGCCGCGGTCTCCCCTACTTCCAGACGATGTGGGACGCGCTGAACGCCGAAGAGCCCGACCGGATGCGCGTCTACCTGGCCGAACACGAGGGCGACCTGGTTGCGGCCACCACCTTCATCCGCGTCGGCACCCACGCCTGGTATTCCTACGGCGCCTCCACCACCGCCAAACGGGAGGTGCGGGGGTCCAACGCCATCCAGTGGCGCATGATGCGCGACGCCCGCGACGCCGGAGCCACCGTCTACGATCTGCGGGGGATCACGGAGGGCTTGGCCGCCGACGATCCCGAGCTGGGGTTGATCCAGTTCAAGGTCGGCACGGGCGGCGAGGCCGTCGCCTACCTGGGGGAATGGGACAAACCCATCAACCCGGTGCTCTACTTCGCATTCCAGCAATACATGAAGCGGCGGTGACATGACGCTCAAGCTCAATATCGACACCCGCGCCTGGCGCGCCAACGTCCGGGACCTGCACGAGGACTTCCCGGGCCTGGTGCCCGTGGCGAAGGGCAACGGCTACGGCTTCGGGCTGGATGTGCTGGCTGCGGAGTCGCAGCGCATGAACAACGACTGCCTGGCCGTCGGCACCCCCCAAGAAGTGCCGGTGGTGCGGGCTGCGGGCTGGGATCGCGACGTGCTGGTGCTGTCGGCCTGGCGCTCCTTCGACGCCGCGGCCGTGGCGTTGCTGGACGACCCGAAGGTCATCACCGTCGTCTCCCGGCTGGAAGACCTAGAGGAGGTGCGCCGGACACATCCGCGGGCGCGCGTCGTCGTGGAGTTGCTGACGTCGATGCTGCGGCACGGCATCCCCAGCGACCACATCGGCCAGGTGGAAACCGGCGCCCTGAACTTCGAGGGCTGGACCATCCACCTGCCACCCGCCGCGGGCCTCGCCGAGGCGAAACAGCTGGCCTCCGTCGCCGTCTCTCACAAGCGCGGCGCAGTGTGGGTGTCGCACCTGGGCAGCGGCGACTACCGGAAGCTGCGTACGCACCTGGGGGTGCGCACCCGGATGCGGATGGGAACCCGGCTGTGGCTGGAGGCCCCCAACGCGCTAACCACGACGGCGACAGTGCTGGACCTGCATCGGGTCACGCGCGGCACCCGCTACGGCTACCACCAGAACCGGGCGCCGCGCGACGGCTGGCTGGTCGTGGTCAGCGGCGGCACGTCGCACGGTATTGCGCTGTCGGCGCCGCCGTCACAGAAGTCGTTGCGGCAGCGGGGTGTCACGATCGCGCAGGGAGTGCTGGACGCGACGGGGTTTTCGCGGTCGCCGTTTACCATCGGGGGCCGGAAGCGGCCCTTCGCAGAGCCCCCGCACATGCACGCCTCCATGGTATTCGTCGGCGGCGCGGAGCCCGGTGTCGAGGTAGGCGACGAGGTGCCGGTCACCGTCCGCCTCACCACCACAACCTGCGACGACCTAGTGTGGAACTAGCCGGGTTGCGGCGCCAGCGGAGCCAACGCCGGGGACACCGGCAGGGGCAGGGAGCGCTCGGTATCGTTCAGCACGCCGCCGATCGGGTCGGGAACATCTGGGCTGCGGAGGCGGTCGCGGCTCGGATGGGCAGCGTCTCGCAGGCAGCTGACGACGATGCCGACCTCCACCGCGACCCGCAGCACCAGCGCCAAGAAGTAGAGGTTGAGGTGGCCGTTGTAGCTGGGGTTGAGGTGGCCGGCCAGATAGGCCCAGACCGCGGCCCAGTAGGCCACTTGTGTGATGACGAACGGCAGCCGCACCCGTTGCCAGGGGCGGGCCAGCAGCACCGCGAAAAGCAGCCACAGGGCGGTCTGGGGTGGGTAGGCGGCCGCGAACAGCGCCGTCGGAAACACGAACAGCGCCACGACGGTGCCCACGCGGGGCCGCAGCCCCCGCAGGTACAGCCATGAGGTGATGAGAGCCAGCACCAACAGCGTCAGCAGGAACCCCAGCGACCCAGCGGCGCGGATCTGGAAACCGAAAGCCTCCGGGAGGAAGAACACCGACCCGTACCCGGCATCCTTGGTGATCTCGCCGTAGTAGAAGGCCGCCACCGCATCCCAGTCGTAGATGACAAGCGGCAGGTTGACCGTAATGAACGTCAGACCAGCCCCTAGGCCGAAAGCCGCAAGATGCCGGAGTGTGCCGCGGAGCCCGATGGTGAGCGCCGCGGCTAGGGCGACGGCGATGGCCATGGTGCCAACCCCGGCCGCCAGACCTAGCACGATTCCGGCTTCTGCTAGCCGCCCACGTGCGAGGCACAGCAACCCGAATGCCGAGAACGCGATGGCCAGCAGGTCCCAGGAAATCAGCCCGGTTGCCAGCACCACCGGGGAGGCCGCCACCCACATGCCGTCCCATGTGGCGCGTCGTCCCTGATCGGCATCGCGGCCCAGCCGGCTGAAGCACAGCACCCACACCAGGAAACTGGCGAACAAGAACACAGCGGCGATGCCGAAGAACACCCGGGCCCCGTCCAGTTGCGCCTGCACTCCCAGGTCGGCGGCGACGGGGGCACCCGCCACCCGGGCCAGCATCACCACGCACAGCATGACGAAACCTAGCAGTGGCGGGTGGTTCATCTGGTGCCCGCCGAACGGCAAAGCTCCTTGCGCCAGGCCCTCGCTGGTCCAGGACAAGGGAATGTCGGAATAGCACAGCCGGATGAAGGCGTTGACGGCCTGCGTCTCCGAAGTCTGCACGCACGGGATCTGTCGCACCGCAAGGATGAAGAACGTGACGGTGGCCACGAGCAGCGACCACGGGATGGGGTTAAACCACAGCCCTGACCGGCGGGCATAGCGCCCCACCGGCCCCCCTAGGCCCTCCAGCAGCGCATTCTTCATGGCCTACAGCGTAGAGCGTCGCCCCGACAGTTTCCCCGAGCAGACCACGACGCGAAGCACCCCGGCGCCGCTCCCCCCCTCGAAGCCGGACGCTTCCGGCACAATACGGCAGGGAGGTGATGCCATGTTTGACACCCAGCCGCTCCGGCGGATCGAAGAGCATGCCTTGTCCCCGTCGCCTCGTGACGCATGGCCAGCGACGATTCCGGCGGTACGGCAGCTACTGGATGACGGCTTGGATTTGGCGCCACTGACCGTGTTCGTGGGAGAGAACGGGGCCGGGAAGTCCACGATCGTTGAGGCCATCGCGGAGGCGTACGGGCTGAGTGTCGCCGGTGGCACCCAGAACTCGCTGTATCGAACGCAGCCCAGCGAATCCCGCCTGGCTGACCACCTACAGCTCATCCGCAGCGTCGGTAGCCGCAAGGGCGTGTTCCTGCGCGCCGAAACGATGCACGGGCACTTCGACTACCTTGAGGAGTTGGGCGTCGAGGGCAGGCACAACTTTCAAAGCCACGGCGAGTCGTTCATTGAGTATCTTTCCGGGCGCGCTGCGCTACGGGGGCTGTGGATCCTCGACGAGGCCGAGTCGGCGCTGTCCTTCAACGGTTGCCTCACCCTGGTCACCCACATCGGGGACCTGCTGGCCCGCGGATCGCAGGTGATCTTGTCCACCCACTCCCCCATCCTGGCATCGATCCCCAAGGCTCGCATCTACGAGCTCGGCGACTGGGGGCTGCGATCCTGCGGCTACGATGACCTAGAGATGGTGCACAGCTGGCGCCTGTTTCTGGCTTCCCCCGCCCGTTTTCTACGACACCTGAGCGACGGGTGAGCCGCTAGCCGCATCACCCGGTGACGGGGATCATCCGCGGCTGAGCACCCGAGCCACGTAAGGTCCGAAGTATTTCGTGATGATCGATTCGTGATCCTCGCCTCGGGGCCATGTCGCATAAGTGTTCTTGAAGCCCTGCTCCTGGTAGTACTTGAAACTGGCTTTGGCGTGGCCATACCCGTCGAAGTCACTCGTGTCATCGGGGATGTCCTTCGTCCCGGTGAGCCAGTTCAGCGACAACGTCTCCTTAGCATGATCCGAGAAGGAGCCAACGCCCCTCCCTGGTGCGTCGCCACCTCCGAAGACGATGAAACCACCGCTTTGCATATCGTTGGCGAACCTGGGGAAGAAGCTTTCCGTGATGAACTCCGAACCGCCCGAATAGCCGACGGCCCATAGCCTGGAAGTGTTGGCACCGTGGGCGCCCGCTAGGTGCTGGAACAGCTCTCTGAGATAGATTCCCTTGGCCTCGGCATCGCCAACCCACCATCGGTCATCGCCGGGCGAGTGGACAGCGGCGACATCGTAACCGCGTGCAACGGCGGACGCGACGATGCTGTTGGGACCGGCGAGTCCCCCTGGGTAGTCGTAGTCGTCGCTGCCGTAATCCACATCAAAGAGTTCCTGGTCATCGCCATCAAGGTAGACGACTAGGCCGGTCCGTGCTCCCCCACCGGGATAGAAGTGGTATTGGGAACTGGTGCCGCGCGAGTCGGTGAATCCGATGAAATATTGGTTCTTAGCAGCCCGAGCGCTCAGCGTCGGGAGAAATACCCCCGCCGTCGCCAACGGGGCGGCTAGGCCAATCACGGTGCGTCGAGACAGGTGTGTGGTCATGGGGCTTGCCTCCTTGGTCGAAACTTTGTCCCTCGACCGTAACATCCAGGCATTCCACGCACCCCACGCCTTGGGCGGGCCCGCTACTCCCCCAAGGCCCTGCCCACCTACCGGCCGTTGTCCTGGATTCGCTCGGTGACGGTACCGTACATGTTCCACGGTCGCAGCAACCACAGCCTGCGGACCTTCGCAGCCAGGGGTCCGCCCACCAGGAAACCGGTCAGTGTCGCCAGGAACACCCACCAGCCCGCACCGCCGCACCACTGCCCCAGGCCCTGCGCCAGTGCCGCCACCCCGGCCAATACCAGCAGCGCGACGGCGGCAACTCCCACACGCCGGGTGCGACGATGCCGCGTCACCAGCGGCTGCCACTGCTCGCGGGCCGCCAGCGCTAGATCATAGGCGGCCGCCCGCGACGGCTCCGCCCAGAACCGCTCCCGCGCCGCCCGCGTCAGGTGAATCAGGCGACTGTAGCTTTCCGTGTCCATCTCCCGCAGGATGTCGACGAGATCCCCACCGAAGCGGATCCTTCCCTGGTCCCCGTAACCGAAGCGCCACCCCACCCACTGCCGCAGCCGCTGCCGCCACGGCGGCACATCCGCCACCAGGCCGAGGGCCCGAGACAGCACTACCCGGTGCCCATAGCCCTGCTCAGTGAACGGCGTCAACCGGATGGACTTGCAGCGGTTCGAGGCCGCCATCCCGTCGCGATATGCGGCGTCCCACCAATCCATCACGGCCCGCCGTGCATAGGCATCCACCGGCAGCTCCGCAACGAACTCCAGCGCCGCGTCTCGATCGAATAGGGCGTTGAAACCCTCCGGTCCGAAGTTCGACAGCACCGACTCGACGAGCGCCCGCTCCTCTCCGGACAGCCCCTGCGCGTCGGGGTCGAAACTGGCGTTCAGCAGCGCCGACATATCGAAGCTCAGCGGGCTCCAGTACTCCAGCTGGAACCGGCCCTGCTGGATCGCCTCACGCCACATGCCACGGCGCGCCGCCAGGTCGAAACGGTACGACGAGTAGATACGCTGCTCAAGGCCCGCCGATTCGGCGCGGCGGCGATGCTCCTCGTCGTCGAAGTACATCCACTGTGTCTCCGCCGGCACACTTGATGGGTGCAGCGCATACGCCGCCGACGACGCCGCCATAGCGTCAACGGCACTAATCTCAGCTGAGATGATCCGCTCCAACGGGGCCGACGGGGGTGACTCCCGGGAACACAGGATCGTGACGGGCATCGGTTCGCCATCACCCACCCCCAGCGCCCGCCGCACTCCCGCAGGCCCCAGGGACAGCATCACGATCCCGTCCAGTATCTGGGAGCGGTTGAGCACCACCGTGTCCCCAAAGAACCGCGCCAGCCGCAGGTAGCCGACAAACAGTCGTGTCGCCGCCTCCGGCCCATACTCCAACCAGATCCTCGCCTGCTCCACTGCGTCGAACTCGTTGAGCATCACCCGCTGTTCAGCCGGAGGTACCACCCCATATGTCATACCCTGAAGTTAACTATCGTCCGGCGGGCACCACAAGTCGCCCGTATGGCCGGTTCTGCCTTCCCAAACCGGCCGGAGGGTGTTACTCGTCGTCGTCTTCGCCGCCCCCACCGCCGCCCGACGGGGCGGGGATCCCGGGCTGGGTGGGCTGCTGACCGCCGCCGGGCGGTTCCTGGGTCCGGATCGGATCCGTTGTGGGCTGCTCAGTGGGTTGGTTCGACCAGCGCGGCTCCTGCGTCCGGTTCTGCGGCTCAGAGGCGCTCGGCCGGGGGCTGTCCTCCCCCGTCGCCTGCGCAGTCGGCGTCGTTTCCTGGGCGCTGGGCTGTTGACGCGGGCCGCGCGATGGCTCAGGGGTCGGTTCTTGCGACTTGCCCTTGATCGGCTTGGCCTTGTCGAACTCCAGGACTTCCTGCCCCTCCGTGGCGGTTTCCATGAACTCCACCCACGTCATGAGGGGATAGCTGGACCCGAAGAACGTGTCATCCTGCGGCCGCTTGTAGGTTTCGAGATCCTCGTTGCCTGACTCCCCGGCCACGTACATGACGGCCGTCGAGATCTGCTTGGTATAGCCGACGAACCAGGCCGAGGTGATGGTGTCGTCGACGCCGTTGGTGCCGGTCTTGCCGGCGACGGGACGACCCAACTCCGAGGCCTTCGTTCCGGTGCCCTCCTCAATCACGGAGGTCAGGGCGTCGGTGACGTTCGCCGCCACGTTCTCCTCGACAGCCTGGGTGCCTTCCGTCTTGGCCTCGTGAAGCACGTTCCCGTCGCGGTCCAGAACCTTCGCGACGATGTGGGCGTCCTTGTGCTTACCCGAGTCCGCCAAGGTGGCGTAGGCGTTGGCCATGTTGATGGGGCTGACCTCAGCCGCGCCTAGCGCGATGCGGTTGTTGGCCTCCCAGCCGGGCCCCGTCGGCGCCCCCGCGTCGTTCGCGGCCTGGATGACCTCCTGCGGACCGTTGTCCATCGACTGGGTCATGTCGACGAACGCGGTGTTGATGGACTCCGCGATGGCTGTGCGGAGCGTCACGTCACCGTACTGGTGGCTGAACTCATTGCGGATGGGCACGGATTCGCCGCGCGGGGTGAACGTGTCGCCCTTGAGGGTGCTGTTCAGGGAGTACCCGTTGCGCAGCCCCGCGATGGCGGCGAAGGTCTTGAACGTCGACGCGGCGGGCCGGGCCGTCATGGACCAGTTCCGGGAGTTCTGGGTGTAGTCGGGACCGCCGTACATGGCCAGGATGCCGCCGGTGGCGGTGTCCACCGACGAGATCGCGACGTGCAGGTTGTTCGGGTCAGGATTGCCCTTGGCGTCTTCGGCGGCCTGCGCCGTGTACTTCTGGGCGGTCGCGACCGCAGACTCCTGCATCTTCTCGTCGATGGTGGTGATGACCTTCAGTCCGCCGCCTTGGATCTGGGCGTCGGTGAAGCCTAGCTCGGAAAGCTCGGCCTCGACGGCGGAGATGAGGAACCCCTTGGGGCCGCCGTAGCGGTCGGAGACGGGGACCTCCGGGAACTCGGGCAGCGCAGGATGTGCGGCGTCGTGGTCGGCCTGGGTGATGTAGCCGTCCTCCAGCATCCGCTGCAGCACATACTGGTAGCGGCCGAGAAGGCGCTCGCGGTGCGCCTCGCCGCCAGATGGGTTCAGGCCAGCAGGGTTATTCAGGATCGCGGCTAGCGTCGCCGTCTCGGCCAAGGTCAGCTCTGACGCCGACTTCAGGAAGTACGACTTCGAAGCCGCCTCGATACCGTAGGCGCCGCGACCAAAGTAGATGGTGTTGAGGTAGCCCTCCAGGATTTTCTCCTTAGGCACCTCCTGACCCATCTTCATAGCCAGGATCAACTCCCGGATCTTGCGGGACGCGGTGCGCTCAGAGTCGAGGTACAGGATCTTGATGTACTGCTGGGTAATCGTGGACCCGCCCTGCAGGTCACCGCCACGCAGAATCGTCCACATGCCGCGCGCCATGCCGGAAATGGAGATCCCAGGGTCCGTGAAGAACGTGGAGTTCTCGGCCGCCACCACCGCATCCTTCATCATCTGCGGCATCTCGCTGTAGTCGAGGGTGACGCGGTTCTGTACCGCCAACGACCCCATCTGGGATTCGCCGTCGTTGAAGTAAATGAAGGTGGTGTTGGTGGTGAAGTCGCTGTTCGGGTCGGGCAGCTTCGTGGTGGTGTACAGGTACATGAAGGTGCCGACACCCGCCAGTCCCATGACGAGGAACAGCGCTAGGAAGGCGATGCCAATTCTCCCCCAGATCTTGCGGGCGCGAGACTTGGTGCCCTTCTTCTTCCCCCCACGAGCCCTTTCGCCCTGCTGAGGACGCGGTTGTCCAGGCTGCTGGGGAACCCCGGGACGTTGATCCTGCGTAGCCATGACATCCAGAGTATGCGGAACAGGCGGTTCGACCCCAGTCGGCCCAGACTCCGGCTATTCCTGAATCAACGATTCCCGTTGCTGCTGGAGGGAACTGGCGTCGACGGCGTGGGGCCGCCTGTCCGTGACGGCGGGCTGCTGGGCTGCGTCGGGACGCTCGTGGGAGGCGGTGGGGGCTGCTTCGTAGACGGCGGAGGCGGCTGCGTCGTCGGCGGCGTCGACGTAGCTGGTGGGGGCTGGGTCGTCGGCGGCGTCGTGTTAGGCGGGGTGGCGGTCGGCAACGGAACCGGATCAGAGGTCGGCGGGGCTGTGGTGGAGGTGCTTGGGTCGATGGGCGTGGGAACCTCAGTGGGGGTGGCGGACTCGCTGACGACCACCGGGTCATTCGTCAGCCATGGCTCCGGGTCCTGGAAGTCCCCATCAACGATCACCTCAAAGTGCAGGTGGCAGGCCGTGGAATACCCGGTGCTGCCGACCCGGCCCAGGCCCTGGTGCACATCGACATGCTGGCCAGTCGTGACCCCCACGACGGACAGGTGATTGTAGGTGGTGACGACGCGATGGCCGTTGATGACCCCGTGGTCCACCCGCACCTGCACACCGTTGCCGCCGGCCCAGCCGGTGCTGACGACGGTGCCTGGTGCGGCGGCGCCGACGGGGGTGCCGCAGTCAGCGGCGAAGTCAAGGCCCGTGTGCAGCTTCCACACCTTAAGCACCGGGTGGAAACGCATCCCGAACCGCGACGTTATCGGCCCATTGACTGGGCGCGCTAGGCGACCTCCAGGTTCGGCGGTCACGCTCGGGATGGTCTCGGTGGGGATGCTGGTGGGGATGACGAGGTCGCTGGTGTCCTCACCGGGCGCAACTTCGTCTTCGGGGCTGGGGGCGTCGCTGGGCGGAGTGGCGACGGCGGGCCCGGAGTTGCCGAAGAGAGGGCGACCCACGGGGGCGGTGGGGGTTTCGGTGACCAGCGGCAGCGGCTCGGTGTTGCGTTCGGGCGGCGGCTTCAGCAGAGCAAGCGTCATGGCACCACCGACCACCACGACGGCCGTTACTGCCGCCATGAACGAACGCGCCTTGCGAGCCACTATTCCCCCGATCGTTGATATCGTGCGAACACCCTCACGCCGCACCATAATCCTTAGAGACGAAAGAACTTACGATGACATCTAAACACGAAATAGGGTCACCTGTGTTGTTCTAGCCGACGACGGGCGGGTCGCAGGAAAAGCAGTTCCAGACCCAGGGTCAGGGCAGCCATCACCACAGACAGAGCAAAGACGTCGGCGGTCTCCAGGTTGGTGCGTGCCTGCTGCACCTCGGCACCTAGGCCCGTGGTGGTGCTGAGCAGTTCCGCCATGACGGTGAGCCGGATGGATTGGCCGACGGCTACCGTCAGCGCCGACAGCACCGGCGGCACCACGGCTGGGACGATGACCCGCCGCACCGTCCGCCACAGCCCGAACCGGAACAGCCGGGCCATCTCCAGCAAGTCGGAGTCGACGCCCGCCACGGCGTCACGCAGCGTGGTCACCAGCAGCGGCATGGTGACGAGCGTCACGACCAGCAGCACCACCTCGGGGTTCGGCCCGAACCACAGCATTCCCACCACGACCAGCACGATGGGTGGCAACCCCATCAGCAACTGGACCCAAGGCACCGTCAGTTCCCCGACGGGGCGCCAGATACCCGCCGCCCAGCCCCACGGCAACCCGATGAGGCAGGCCAGGCCAAGACCCAGTAAGGCCCGCTGCAGGGTGAGAAGCACACCCGGAACGAGTTCCTCATCGCGCAGTAGCCCCAGCAGGGCCTCCCACGTGGCGCTGGGGCTGGGCAGGGCGTACGGGGGTTGGCTCCAGGAGACGATCTCCCAGGCCAGCACCACCAACGCCAGCCCCACCCACCACAGCAGCGTCGACCGCCACCGGGGCCTGCGCTCAGCCGTCACCGCGGATCGGCTAGGTAGAAGGTGTCGTCGGGCATTTTTCCGCCGACGATGTCCGGGTTGAGCTCGGTGAGGCGCGTGTAGAAGTCCTCCAGCTCCTGCCGGGCCTGGGCGGCAGGCACCACCGTCAGCTGGAGCCGGGGGATGACGCCGGTGACGACGGGTTCTGGCACTTCGGTCGCGGCGGTGATCTTCGCCAGGGCCTCCGGGTCGAGGGCGTTAACCTTCTCGACGGAGGCTTCTAGCTCGTTCAGGACGCCACCAACGAGCGCCGGGTTTGCGTCGGCGAGCGCCGCGGGCATCACGACACCGGCCATCGGGAAGCGCGGTTGGCCGCCCGTCACCTCGGCCCATACCTCTTGCAGGTTGACGGTGCGCTCCAGCGTCTTGCCGGCCTGCTTGGCCTTGGCCTGGACCGCGGTGGCGGCGTGCTCGGGCAGGACGGCGTAGTCCACCTGTCCGGCCTGCAGCACCGAGGCCAGTTCGTCGGCCTGATTGTAGGAGGCGATCTCGACGCCGTCGGCGCCCCCCTCAGCGGAGATGCCCTTCTGTTTGAGGAGATAGCGGAACACGAGATCAGGTGTGTTGTTGGGCACCGGCACCCCCACCGTCTTGCCTTTGAGGCTGTCGATGCCAGCGGCCTCAGTACCCTCGGGGCCGAGCACATACAGCATCCCCCAGACCGTGATGGCCACCAGTCGCACGGGCACGCCCTTGTTGAAGAGGTTCGCTGAAGCATATGACGGGGATGCGGCCAGGTCGGTCTCGTTGTTGATGAGCAGCGAACGGAGCACGTCCACGGAGGCCCAGTTCTGCACGTCGACGGGGCCGACCAGCCCGTCGAGCTTGCCTAGCGACCCGAAGGATGCCATCGGGGCCATGAAGGCCAGGGTGGTGGGGACGTGGACGCGGAGCGCGTCGATCATGCTGGGCGACCCGGCAGGTGACGAGGCCCCGTCGGAGGTGTTCTGCTGCCCGCAGGCTCCGAGCCCGGCAGTACCCAGCAGCCCAAGCCCGGTGAGGGTGAACAGGGAGCGGCGTTTCATGTCTTCTCCTTATATGAGTCCTGATGAATCATGAGTCGGCGGTGTGGGTGAGCTGCCAGGTCCCGGGCGGGCCGTCGAGCTGCAGATGCAGGTGGGAGACCTGGTCGGCTTCCTCGGGGTCGTGGGTTACCCAGATGGCCACGACCTCCTCTTCGGCAAGAAGCTGAATGAGATCGGCGCGCAGCGCGGCAGCCAGAGGCTTATCGAGAGCCGAGAAGGGCTCGTCGACCAGCAGCAACGCGGGCTGCGTGGCCATAGCCCGGGCGATGGCCACCCGCTGCCGCATGCCCCCGGAAAGCTGTTTCGGGTACAGGTGGCTGGCGGGGGCTAGACCGACGCGGTCCAGCCACTGCTGGGCGATGAGGTCGGGGGAGTCGCCGCCGACCACGAGGGCGACGTTGCGGTGCGCGCTATACCAGGGCAGCAGCCGCGGCTCCTGGAAGACCTGCGCGAGACGCCCGTCCGGCCGGGTCACGTGCCCGCCGTCGCAGGGGCTGAGGCCGGAGATCGCCTTGAGGAGGGTGGTCTTGCCAGCGCCTGAGGCTCCCGTGACGGCGAGGGTCTGGCCGGGCTCAACCGTGAGGCTCAGGTCCTTGATCAGGGTGTTGCCGCCGCGGATGAGCGTCACCTCGGTCAAGGTCAGGGCGGTACTCACTGCGGTTTCCGGGCGAGGATGGCGATGCCGCCCATGAGGCGGCCTTGCAGCTGGAAGCCCTGCCGCATGGCCCGCAGCCGGTCGCGGGCCCCGGGGGTGCGGCGGGCGTTGCGCCAGAACCGGAAGGCGCCCCACAGGCCCTCATCGTCGATGATGCGACGGGGTTCAAGGAGGTGCAGCGGGGCGCGCTCATGCCATTCGACGACGAGGCCCTGCTCCGCCAGAAGGGCGGTCCAACCTTCGAGAGTCAGCGGTTTGGCGCCGAGTTCGACGATGTCGTCGCTGGCGGCGGGACCGGCCTCGGCTAGCAGCTGCGCGGTGAGGGCCCGACCGCCGGGTCTGAGGATGCGTTTGCCGAGTTTCGCCAGCAGCCAGTGCCCCTGCATTCGGGCCGCCTCGGGGCCGGAGCGGTCGCCCTTGGCAGGCTTTTCCGCGGCAGACTCCGCCCGTTCCTGTGTCGCCGTTGGACGGGCTGGTTCGCCGGATGCTTGGTTCGTCAGTTCCTGGTTATCAGCCGTCGGGTCCGGCGATTCCTGCTCCGCACGCACCTGGCTGGGGAGTTGCCCATCGCTCATGCTCGCCACTCTCTTTCGGATTCGGCGAGCCTAACCTACAGCACCCTATTTCGAAAAGGGTTACGTAGTGTTATTGTGGTTGTGCGGGGCCCGCGACACTGCACAGGGTGTGTCGCGGAGCCCCCGCGCCAAATGGGCGGGGACTCCCTCCAAACTCCCGCACCCGCCCCCTGGCGGTTCGTGACTTCGCCGTTCACCGCGGGTGCGGGGTCTCCGCCACCTGCGTAGAATCTGCCCGTGCCTGACTTGACTCAAGCTCAACGCAACGCCATCGCCGAACTGCTCGGCAGTTCTGGTGTCATCAGCGACCTGGGCCGTCGCTTCGCCGACGCCGGGCATCAGTTGTATCTGGTCGGCGGCTCGGTGCGGGACGCGCTGCTCGGGAGGCTCGGGCACGACCTGGATTTCACCACCTCGGCTCGCCCCGACGACACCCACGCCCTGCTGCGCGCCTACACGTCCGCCACCTGGGACATTGGACGCGACTTCGGGACCATCGGCGCCATGAAACACGATGGCGGGGCCGACTGGCAGATTGAGATCACCACCTTCCGCGCCGACGCCTACGAGCCCGGATCGCGCAAACCCGTCGTCGCCTTCGGCGAGCGGATCGAGGAAGACCTCGTGCGACGTGACTTCACCGTCAACGCCATGGCCATCGACGCCACCGGCACCTTCATCGATCCCTGGGATGGCCTGCGGGACCTGGCCGACGGGGTGCTGCGGACCCCGTCGCCGCCCCAGATCTCGTTCAGTGAGGACCCACTGCGGATGATGCGGGCCGCGCGGTTCGCCTCCCGGCTGGGTTTTAGGGTCGCGCCGGAGGTTCAGGAGGCCATGAAGGAACTTGCTCCGCGGATCACTATCGTCTCTGCGGAGCGCATCCAGGCGGAGTTGGCGGGGCTGCTGCTGACGGACTCCCCGCGCGAGGGGCTGGACCTGCTGGTGCGCACCGGCGTCGCCGATCACATCCTGCCGGAGTTGCCCGCGCTGCGCCTAGAGCTCGACGAGCACCACCGCCATAAAGACGTTTACGCTCACTCGCTGACGGTGCTGGAGCAGGCCATCGAGCTGGAGAAGGCCCGCGGGCACGAGCCAGACCTGATCAACCGGCTGGCGGCGCTGCTGCACGACATCGGCAAACCCAAGACGCGACGTTTCGAGGGCTCGAAAGTGACCTTCCACCACCACGATGTGGTGGGCGCGAAGCTCGTGGCGAAACGCCTCAAGGCGCTGAAGTTCCCGACGGCGACGGTGAAGTCGGTGGCGAAGCTGGTGGAGCTGCACCTGAGGTTCCATGGCTACGGCGACGGGACGTGGACGGATTCGGCGGTGCGGCGCTACGTCCGCGACGCGGGCGACGAGCTGGAGCGGCTGCACATGCTGACCCGCGCCGACTGCACCACCCGCAACCGCGCGAAGGCGACTAGGTTGCGCCGCAACTATGAGGAACTGGAGTGGCGCATCGACGAACTGGCCGCCCAGGAGGAGATCGCCGCGATCCGCCCGGACCTGGACGGGGAGCAGATCATGGCCGTCTTGGGCATCGCCCCGGGCCCGGCCGTCGGGAAGGCGTACAAGTTCCTGCTGAACCACCGGATGGAGCACGGCCCCGTCCCCGAAGAAGAGGCGACGCAGTTGCTGCTCGACTGGTGGTCCCAGCAGCCAAAGTAGCCGCCCCGAGCCGCGGATGGCTGGCCGTCACCGCGGTGAAGACCAACCATCCCGCGATCGCTGCTACTGCTGCCAGGCTTCCGCCAGCGTCTGCCAGTGAGCCTCGCTCATGAGGCGCGGCGGGGTCACCCAGGAAGAAGAGCTCCCGCCCGATATGGCATCCTTCACGGCCGTGCTGAGTTCCTCAGGGGTGATTGGGATGTCGTTCTTGTTGGAATCCTTGGCCTTCCACAGGCCGATCGACACAATGCCGGCGCCCCCGGTCCGCCGCACGAAAGCCGCCGCGAGATCCTGTGTCGACGGGGTCTTGTCGGTGATTTCATCGAAGTAGCACCACAGCACGAGGCGATCAGCTTGGGCCATCAGGAGGTCGTAGTCGTGCCCGCTGTCTTTCCGGTCGGCGTTCGCATCTTCCCGGGGAGCTTTGACTTCCACCCATAGTTCAGGACGATTATCCGCGGCGCTGTTGACCGCTTCGCGGACCCGCCCAACGAGTTCGGCGAGCGCCTGGCAGCGCCACGCCACAATCCGCTCGTCGGCGGTGTCGATCTTGCCTTCTTTCGTGGGCCACCCCGTCGCACCGGTGGTCTTCTCGAAGTCCGCAAGGTCATCGTCACCGTAGGTCGTATCCCCAAAGAACAGCTCCGTGAGGCTGATCGCGGCTGGCTGGTACCGCCGCGCTGCCACGGCGGCCAGTTCGACGATTCTCTCCCCGACGACCCCTCGCGTCAGGGCCGTGAGGCTCGGGTGATCTTCCGACCTCGTGCCGTCGGCACCGATGCCTCCCAGTTCTGGGCTCTCTTCGATGAGCTTCGGAATGAGGGCATCGAGGAGAAAAATCACTGGCCGCGGGGAGCTTCCGTCGCCGGAGAGCACGTCGATGGCGTCTTTCACGAAGTCCTTCTGGGACTCGCTCTGCGGGGGCAGCTGACCTTCCCACGGGAATAGCGCCTGATCTATCCGGCCGATGGAGACCGCTATCTCATCCACCCCCACCTGGCTGAACCGGTCCGCTAACTGACGGAGGCGTTCGGCCCCATTCGTTATATCCTCAAATGCTGCGGTGAATATCCGCCGGTCTAGCGCCGGTGTTCCCGACTCGGCATGGGCGGCCAGCCTCCCAACCGAAGCCGCTGCCAACCCACCTAATGGCGTAGCCATGACTACCCGTCGGCTTAGTTTTCTCAAATTTCCACTCATGACGATTTCTCCAATCCTGTAATGCATCGCAATTCAGCGGTTGACATCTTCCCCTTTGCCTGCCGACCAGCCTCGCGTGCATTACCCCTGGCAAATTACTTGAAAGATCAACATGGCAACGGGCATATTCAGGAGCGCGTGATGGACATACACGCAGTCCTCCCCAACTGGGAAGGCTGCGTAGCTCACCCCTTAAGCGGCTGTTTCATAATGAAGCGCCGACTTCCGAGCACTATAACAACAGGGGGTGCCACTGGTGTCTCGGCGGTTTCACCGTCGCGGGGCAGGGCCATCAACACGGTCCGGTGGACGGGTACCCCGACCGCCTAGCCCGGGATCCCACGCTGAAAACATCAGGGCGAGCCCGTAGAGTGAATGCGTGGAGACCAACAGGACCGTGCCAACCTCGACGTACCGACTGCAGCTGAACGCCGATTTCACGTTCGACGACGCGGCCAGCCAGCTGCGCTACCTCAGCGACTTGGGGGTGACGCACCTGTTCTGCTCGCCCATTCTGCAGGCCGCGCCGGGCTCGACGCACGGCTACGACGTCGTTGATCACTCCCGCATCTCCGACGAGTGCGGCGGCGAAGAGGCCTTCCGGCGGCTCTCCCAGGGCGCACACGACCTGGGCATGGGCGTCGTTGTTGACGTGGTGCCCAACCACATGGCCGTGCCCACCCCGCTGTGGCACAACCGGGCCCTGTGGGATGTGCTGCGCCGCGGCGGCGACTCGGAGTTCCGGCACTGGTTCGACATCGACTTGGCCGACTCCCAGGCCATCCTCATGCCGGTGCTGGGTGACCGCATCGGCAAAGAGTTGGAGCAGATCCACGTTGATGTGGCCGAGATCAACGGCGAGGAGCAGCCCGTCGTCCGCTACTACGACCACGTGTTCCCCGTCCGCCCCGACACGGAAGGCCTGGAGCTGACGGAGTTGCTGGAACGGCAGTGGTACCGCCTGGCTTTCTGGCGCGTCGGAAGCGAGGAACTGAACTACCGTCGCTTCTTTGATGTCGACACCCTGGCGGCCGTACGAGTCGAGGACGCGGAGGTGTTCGAGGCCAGCCATCGCAAACTGGTGGAGCTGTACCACGAGGGCCTCATCGACGGGTTCCGCATCGATCATCCCGACGGCCTGGCCAACCCCCGCCAGTATCTAGCCGACCTGCAGCGCATCACGGGCGGTTGCTGGGTGGTGGTGGAGAAGATCCTGGAGCCCGATGAGGAGCTGCCGGGGGACTTCGAATGCGCCGGCACCACCGGTTACGACTCGTTGCTGCGGGTCGGTGGCCTGTTCCACGACTCCAGTAGCCTGCCGCGCCTAACCGACCTATGGGAGCAGGCGTCCGGCTCCGGCGAGGGCTTCGCGTCGGCAGTGTTGCGCGCCAAGGGCGAAATCATCAAGGACTCGCTGTTCACGGAGGTCAACCGGCTGGTGACCATCGCTGTCGCCATCTGCGACGGCGACATCCGTCTGCGCGACCACACCCGCCGCCAACTCAGCCACGCCATCACCGAGCTGCTGGCGCAGTTCAGCCGCTACCGCGCCTACGTCGAGCCAGGTCGCCCCAACGCCGACGAGGAGCGCGAAGTGATCCTTGAGGCCGCCAACCGGGCGCGCCAGAACCTCTCCGAGGACGAACTGGACTCCCTGGACCTGGTGGTTGCCTTGGCGCTCGGCGAGACGGGGGAGGCTGACATGGGCGGTCCCGTCACGCTGCCGCCGCCGTCGAAGATCCTCAACCAGGTGCCGGGGATCAAGCACAACCTGTCCGACCTGCGGGCCGAGTTCATGGTCCGCTTCGCCCAGACCTGCGGGCCCGTGATGGCCAAGTCGAAAGAGGACACGGCCTTCTACCGCTGGAACCGGTTCGTTGGCGTCAACGAAGTGGGCTCCGATCCCACCATCGTCGGGCTCAGCGCCGACACCTTCCACGAGTTCTGTCGGCGCCTGGAGGCCGACTGGCCCACCACCATGACGACGCTGTCCACGCACGACACGAAGCGCAGCGAAGACGTGCGCGCCAGGCTGGCGGCCCTCACCGAGTATCCAAAGGACTGGGAGCAGTGTGTCGCCGACCTGCGGGCCGCGACGGACGAGGTCCGGCCGCAGGTCCTCGACGGCGGCACCGAGTTGTTCCTGTGGCAGACCCTGGCGGGCATGTGGCAACTGCCCAACGCCGAGGCGGGCAAGCAGCCCATTGAGGCGCAGCGTCTCGACGGATACCTTCGCAAGGCCATGCGGGAAGCCAAGATTCACACCCGATGGACCGACCCGGACGAGGCCTACGAGGACGCCATCGTCGAGTTCGCGACGGCGGCGCTCACGAACCCCGGGGTCGCGGAGGCGCTGGATACTTTCACCGCCACCACCCTGCACTATGTGCGCTCCGCCATTCTGGGGCAGAAGCTGATCCAGCTCACCATGCCCGGGGTGCCTGACACCTATCAGGGCACCGAGATCGTCGACCTGTCGCTGGTGGACCCAGACAACCGCCGCCCCGTCGACTACTACCGGCGAATGGGGCTGCTGCGGGCGTTGGAGACGCAACCCCCCGGGGACCTCGACGCCGAGAAGCTGCTCATCACTTCCCGGGCGCTACTGCTGCGTCGAGACCATCCTGACGCCTTCCGCGGACCCGGCGCGGCCTACTGGCCGATCCCCACCACCACCGGGCATGTCGTCGCTTTCGGCCGTGGCTACCGCGAGGCCGAACATCCCGTGTCGATCACAGTCGCGGGACGGTTGTCGTCGGCGGTGGCGGGCCGAGATTGGGACGGGCACCAGGTGATCCTTCCCGACCACCGGTTCCTGGACGTGCTGTCCGGCCGGGAATTTCGGGGCGGCCCGAGCGCCGTCTCGGACATCCTGACTCACCTGCCGGTGGCGCTACTAGTGCGGCAGGGTGACTGACTCGACGACATAGGTTAGGAGAACGCGGTGCGAGACATCACCCGCCCCGAAGTCTGGGCCCCCGAGGCGACTCAGGTGGAGTTGCTGCTGGCCGACGGACCTGTCGCCATGACCCCCTCGGGTGGTGGCTGGTGGCAGGCGGAGCCGCTGCCTTTCGGCACCCGCTACCAGTTCCGGGTCGATGGCGGGATGCCGCTGCCGGATCCGCGCAGTCTCAGCCAGCCCGATGGGCCGCACGGCGCCAGCCGCATCGTCGACCCAGCGCTGCTGACCCGGCCTGCCACCTTCAGCACCGACTTGCGGGGCGCCGTCGGCTACGAGTTGCACGTCGGCACGTTCACCCCGGAGGGAACGTTCAAGGCCGCCATCGAGCACCTCAATCATCTGGTCGAGCTGGGGGTGGAGGCCGTCGAGGTGATGCCCGTAGCGGACTTCCCCGGGTCGCAGGGATGGGGATACGACGGGGTGGGCCAGTATGCGGTGCACCAGGCCTATGGGGGCCCGGAACAGTTCGCGGAGTTCATCGATGCCTGCCATACGCGCGGGTTGGGGGTGATCCTGGATGTGGTTCACAACCATCAGGGGCCGGAGGGCAACTATTTGGCGCAGTTCGGGCCCTATTTCACCGATGTTCACCACACGCCGTGGGGATCGGCGGTGAACCTGGATCAGCCGTGCAGCGACGAGGTGCGGGCGTTCCTGCTGGGCGCGTGCCGGCAGTGGCTGGTGGGTTTCCAGGTGGATGGGCTGCGGCTTGATGCGGTCCACGAGCTTCAGGACGATTCGCCCACGCACTACCTGGCGGAACTGAGCAGCGCAGTACGCGACTGGGAGCGGGAGACGGGCCGCAAGTTCACGCTGTTTGCGGAGTCGGATCGGAACCAGCCGGCGACGGTTTCCCCCGTCGGTTCCGTCCCCGGAGCGTTGGGGATGGATGGCCAGTGGGCGGACGACATCCACCATGCGCTGCACTCGTTCTTCTCTCGCGAGCAGCACGGCTATTACGTCGACTTCGGCAGCGCCGAGGTCCTGAAGCACGCTTTGACTAGGGTGTTCATCCACGAGGGCGGGTTTTCCACGTTCCGGGACAAGCCGTGGGGCGCCCCCGTCGATCCCGCTTCGAATCTTTACGACGGGCATTCGTTCGTGGCGTCGCTGCAGAATCACGACCAGGTGGGCAACCGTGCGGCCGGTGACCGGCTGGGGCATGCGGTGCCGCCAGGCGGACAGGCGGCCGGGGCGGCGCTGTATTTGCTGTCGGCCTTCACTCCCCTGGTTTTCATGGGTGAGGAATGGGCAGCCAGCACGCCATTTCCGTTCTTCAGTGACCTTGGGCCGGAGTTGGGGCCGCTGGTCACGCAGGGGCGGCTGGCCGAGTTCGCCCGCATGGGTTGGGACGCGGTGGTGCCGGATCCGCAGTCCAGCACCACCCGCGAGTCGGCGGTGCTGCGCTGGGATGAGTTGAGGCAGCCGGAGCATGCCCGCATGTTCGATTGGTACCGCACCCTCCTTCGGCTGCGCCGCCGCCATCCCGAGTTGAGCGACCCCGATCTGAGCCGGGTGTCTGTGGAGGTTTTCGAGCCAGACACGGTGGTGATGCGACGCGGCGGGTTCGCCGTCGCCGCTACGCGCGGGGAGCAGCTGGTGGAGCTTCCCTTGCAGGGTGAGGTGCTGGCCAGTTGGGACGCCGTGAGGCCACTACCCGACGGCATCAGCCTGCCTGGCCCGGGGGCCGCAATCCTCCGGTTGGCGGAGTAGGCGCTGCCCCCTCGCAAGAGGGGCCGCAGCGGCCGTGTCCCTGTCCTCGGCGCGGGCCGGAGCATGCCGCATAGAGCAGGCTGCCCGCTTCCTCTCCCTGTTTGTCCGAAGCCCATCGGATCTCGTCTAGGACGCCGCACTCGAACGCTGTCGCGCGACTGTGATAAGTCACATCGCTTGCCTGGGAGCAGCATCCATGGTTTGCTGACCACGTGAACATTGAGGTTCGCAGCAACCCGCTACTGTGGCCACGGCGCCTTTTCCTCACAGCCGCCGCAGCCGCAGCAGCCAGCTGCGCCGTACTAGGACCCACCGAAGACCACTCCCAACTACCCCTCCTACGCGACGACCCCCTAGCCGCCAAAGACCTACTCGACCTACCACTCATCAAAGAATCCGAGCAAGGATATAAACTCAACACCAGCAAACCCAGCCACGCCGAGATACTCCGAATATTCGAGATAGAAACCACTCGACGCCAGGAGGTATTCGAGGCGACCCTCACCATTGCCCGACAAGCAGGCTGGGAAGACCAATTTCCCTCCTCCCAGAAAGAGGAAAAGACGTCCTGGTCAGGCGTAAAACACGACCCGCCACGCTCATGCCACTTCGGCATATTCCCCCAACGCCCCCGCGAGCTAAGCATCAGAATCATCGCCACCCAACCCCCACCCGGACGATGACCCCGCCGGCCCTATCGAACAGTTCAGCAGCCTTCACCCAGGAGTTACCATGAGAAGAATCACCATCGCATTTTTATTCGCCCTTTCACTCCTCGGGGCCTTAGCAATCCCAAACCCCGCCAAGGGGGACCATCCCTCTCCGGCGCCACGCCAGCTGAACATCGTGCATCTGGGGGATTCCTATTCAGCCGGTAATGGGGCGGGCAGATATTACGGACCGGCCCCTTGCTTGCGCAGCCTAAACAACTGGGGGCAGAACTTCTCGAACTGGCTCAGTGCGATAGGCATCAAGCACACCTACGTGAACCGCGCCTGCTCGGGGGGAGAAATACGACACCTAATCGAGAGTCGAAGCTTCAGCTTGCCTCGGAAGTACTTCTACGCCAACTCACTGCAGGAGGCACAAGCAAAACTGGACCGCGAGGATGTTTGCGGGGTGCATCGAGTGGGAGACATCAAGGAGTTCGCCTACGATTTGCGCGAGGAACCCCCGGATGCGGCGGGCCTGATGTACAGCTACGCATGCAAGATCACGCTACGCCCCCAGGCCGAATCGGTGGACGACACCACAGACCTAGTGTTGCTCACCTTGGGTGGCAACGACGCGCGTTTTGAGACCATCATCAGCACCTGCTTCTCGCCGTATATTCAATTCATCCACGAGGGCGCAAACGGCCCCAAATGTAAAGCAGCCATCGAAACTGCCGAAAACGCATTGCCTAACATAATGGATGATCTTGAGGAGAAACTCGACAAACTTCTCTCGGAACGCATGGCGGGCAATCCCAACTCGCAGGTAGTGTTGTCCAGTTATCCGTTGCTGTCTTTGGAGCGCGACTACGGGTTGAAACTTGATTCAGGCGAGTTCTATCCTTCCGTGCGCGAGGTTCGACGCCTCGGTGAACTGGCCGTGACCTACCAGCGGGATATGGTACAACGCTTGGAACGGCGTTACCCGGGCCGAGTGAAGCTGATCGACAGCACCCCATCCGCATTCGCCGGTCACGAGCCGCATCCCCTGTGGGGTTTCGTGAACGGCGACCGCTGGATCAACCAGTTCGTAGAGACGGAAGGCGACTACGCTGACGACGGAACCGTCCACGCAAAGAACATCCTAGAAAAAGAGCATTTCTGGCACCCAAATATCGCCGGCCATCGGGAGTGGAGCAAATTAATTGAAGCCTCAGGCGTAACTCCGAGCGCCCCGTTGATTGGAGATCGGGATGCCGCCTTGGATGTTGTTTTCGTATTGGACGCTACGGCATCCATGGCGAAGAACTGGAAACTCACGGTCCAATCCATAAAGAGCACCATGACTCGTTTCGAGGAAACTGACGTGCGATTCGCACTGGTGACATATCAGGACCATCCCGACGGCGGCGGAGAGCCCGGTAACTATCCCGCGAGAGTGGAGCAGGGATTCACCTCTGACGCAGACACCATGTACCGCGCCCTCGACGGGGTCCAGCTTGCCTCCGCCGGCGACCCGGCAGAGTCCGTCTACAGCGGGATCATGACCGGCCTGACGCTTGACGGGTGGCGGCCGGGGGCTAGCAAAACGGTGCTAGTGATCGGCGACGGAGCCGCCAAAGACCCCGAGCCCGTCACCGGATACACCTGGAACCAGATTCGTGGGCAAGCGCTCGCCAGCACCACAGCCAGGATCTCGGTCTTGGACAATGACGCACTCACAGCAGTCGGTCTCCCCGAGTTGGCGGTAGGCACCGGTGGCAGCATCATCCCTCAAGCAGATCCGGCCACGCCCTCGGACACGATGGCTGACGAGATCAAAGAAACCACGGCACGTCCCTTCGCCTGGCTCCAAGGGCCTTATGTGGATCGAGTCGGGAGCACCGTGCAATTCGACGCTCGCGCCAGTTTCGCCCGCGGAGGCAGCCATCTCGTCAAGTTTGAGTGGGACTTTGATGGTGATGGGACCTACGACCGCGTATCCGCGAGCCCGGAGACTCTGTACCGCTATGACAACGAGATCGTTGGATTTGCCCAGGTGCGGGTGACCGACGCAGTTGGCCGGACGGCGGTAGCCGCTGCCGATCTGGCGATGACTCGCGACGGAGATGTGTTCCCCGACGAATTCGACAACTGCCCGGATGTTGCCAATCCACTTCAGCAAGACGCGAATCAAAACCGGATCGGCGATGCCTGCGAGCCCCTGGAGAATTTTGAGATCCGGCCACCAGCACTGATCGAACCTCCCACGCCATCCCCAAGTCCGTCGGCGAGTGCCTCACCCTCGCCCACAACTAGCCCGACGCCCAGTCCAGAGCCCAGCCTCACCCCGTCGGCATCACCGAGTCCAGACCCGTCGGCATCGCCCAGCATGTCGCCGTCAGAGCAACCGAGCGCATCACCGTCACCACAGCCGAGCGCATCTCCTTCCCCATCGGCGGCGCCTTCACCAACTGGACTACCGCCGAGGCCAACGGGACCTGCCCCCACGAGCAGCCCGACTGCGCCTAGGCCGTCGTCACCCGCCGCGTCCGACCCGACACCCGGTCGGCCGGGCCTACCCAAGACAGGCGCGACCACTTGATCCTGGCCGGTGTGGCCGCCAGCGGGAGACCCGGCGGCCACACCGGCGGACGGATATCGGCTGAGTTTCCACACTGTTCACAACCCTGTGGAAAACTTCCTGTGGGGCGAGTCAGTCAGTGCTTATCGGGGTCGGCGTCATGTGGCGCTTCGGTTTCCCCGGGATCGTCCACAGAATCCCCCGGGTCGTCCACAGGTTCGTCGGACTCTTCCACAGCCGATGAAGCCGCAGCGGGGGTGTCGGCGTCTGGCACATCGCCCGATGCAACGTCCGCGGCCTCCGCGCTGGTCGAAGCGATGTCTTCCTCATCGGTCGAGGCGGCATCGCTTGGCGACGGTTGCGCGTCGGCGTCAGTATCCGGGCCCGTCTCCGGCGCGTCCGACGCCCCCGAGTCGCCCTCGTCGGGGTCCTGTTCTGCCTCGCCGGTCTCAGCACTGCCAGCCGGGGCATCGTCGTCTTCTGGCGCTGCCCCGTCGGTGATTCCGCGACGCTCGGCCCACATCCACAGCGCGATACCAGCCAGAATCATGGGCACCGACAGCCACTGCCCCATCGACAACCCCAGGGACAGGAAGCCAAGGTAGGAGTCAGGTTCGCGCCAGTACTCGGCGATAAACCGAAAGACGCCATAACCCATCAGGAAGGCCGCCGCCACCTGCCCGCGACGGCGTGGCTTGCGGGCATAGAACCACAGCAGCACGAATAGCAGCACGCCTTCGAGGAGCGCCTGATAGAGCTGCGACGGGTGCCGCAGCACGTTGCCACCGTTCGGGAAGCGCATGGCCCAAGGCAGGTCGGCCGGGGCCTGCCGACCCCACAGCTCGCCGTTGATGAAGTTACCGATGCGCCCCGCAGCCAAACCGAGAGGGACGGCGGGGACCAGCAGGTCGGCGATCTGCAGAAATGGCCGACCCCGGCGCCAGGCGAAGATCACCATGGCTAGGACGACGCCGATGGCGCCGCCATGGAAGCTCATCCCGCCGTCCCATACTTTGAACACGTCCAGGGGGTGGGCCAGGTAGTAGCTGGGCTGGTAGAACAACGCATACCCGAGCCGCCCACCGATGATGACGCCGCCGATCCCGAATAGCAGCAGATCCTCAACGTCAGTGGGGCTCCAGGCGCGTGGCGTGGTGACGGAGCGGAAGGGCTCTTTCTTCAGGCGTCGACGCATCAACAGGTGGGCCATCGCGAAGGCCAGCAGATACATGATGGCGTACCAGTGAATCCGCACGGGACCAATGGCTATGGCCACCGGATCGATGTCCGGGAAGGGCAGTTCAAGCAACGTCACGAGCCAAGCTTGACATACACCCGCAGACGATCCCTAGCGTCCACTCGCGGAGTCGGGAGTCGGCCATCACCGTCGGGGAGTGAGAAGTTTCGACTCGTAGGCCTCCTTGCCTGCTCGGCGGGTACGGAACCAGTTGGGTCGGTCCGAGGCGCGCGACCCTGATTACTCGGGGTCCGTTTCCCCGGACCACCAGCCGAATCCGGCGTGCGACTTTCACCGCAAAGGGCTCTCCACGAGATGGGCGCAACTCAGCCGATGGCGGCTGTCGGTGCCCACGGGGTCGGGCCCGGTAGCCGCAGTGACCATCTGTCCAACCACGTGAACACCCAGCCGGTCCAAGTGCTAACTGCGCAAACACATCAAGATCAACGACACTCCAAACAGCTGGTTATGCTGGGCGGTCTTGGAGAATCGCCTGAACGTGTGAGTTGCCATCTAGCCACGCGGCCAGATCGCGATCCAACATGCGTGCCAGCAGGCGAACGTAATTGTGACCTTCGATAGCGGTCAGTCTCTGCCGTTGTCCGCGCAATGGGAAGCCGCTGATGAGCGGTTCGTGATGTGTGATTCTATTGCGGAGGTCTCTGACGATCCGGCAGATGCTGTGCACCCAGGATCGAGTGAACGCGACTTCTTGTTGCAGACGCGCTACTTCTGCCGCACGGCTAGAATTATTAGGGAGCGCATCAATGAGCTTGGCGCGTCGCAAGCGCGCTTCCTGCCGGCCGCCAGGAAAAGCCTGCTTGAATGCAGCGTGCCAAAGAGTGTCGTAATCGACGCTGATCTCGCGAGGCGCTTCACACATACGTCCCCTTTGTCCAACAGGTTGATCCAGAAGCCCAGGGAGCACTACGCAACGAGGCGTCCCGGTATGTCGGGAGCATCTGGGTTGCTTCGCGCCTGAGAGGGGAGTCGCTTCCAGGCTTTCCCGAGATCGGAGATCGTGCGAGTATCAAGATCGACAGTCCTATACCAGGTAGTTCCCCACGTTCTGCTGGCCGCGTCATGCATAACGTTGCGGAGAGCTATCTCGATGATTGCAAGGTCGCCCATGATGGCCATGGATAGGTCGCGATCCCACACGTATAGTTGACCAGCGAGGGCGTTGGATCCGTCTGCGGCCCACCGGAAGGTTTCGAATCGTGCTGGGTTTGGTTTCGGCTCTTATTTGAGGGGGTTGGACATGTCTAGGAAGTATCCAGAAGGGTTTCGTGCCCGCGTGGTTTGGATGGTGACCGATCG
>JAUNKK010000081.1 GCA_030532825.1 Propionibacteriaceae bacterium | reverse complement strand
CTAGCAAGCTAGTCGATGAGGCGGGCGTCGTGGATCAGGATGGCGACTTGGGTCCAGCTCGTGCAGCCCAGCTTGGTGAGCACGCGGGTGAGGGTGGCTTTCACCCACCTCCACCCTAGACGTACCACCCAAGAGCAGTTTCAGCGCGACCCGGACTAGGGCGTCGTCATCGACGATCAGTACTCGCCGGGTCACCATGGCAGCTCCACCTCCACCATGAATTCATCCTCCCTCGGCTACGGCCATCTTGCCATGCAGCCGCTGTACCCGCTCTTCCAGCCCCACCAGGCCCGGCCCGGAGCCGGGCGAGGCGGCCCCAACGATGCTCAACGGGTTGGCCACCCGGATGTGCAGCCCAGCCTCCTCCGACCCATGCACCCGCACCATCACAACCGCACCGGGCGCGTGCCGGGCCGCGTTGGTGAGGCATTCCTGCATGATCCGATGGGCATAGCGGCTGACTGCGGGCCGAGGTTCACCGTCACCTCGGCTTGAATCTTGCGCCCCACACCACGGTGCTCAGCGATCAACGCGTCCAGCTGACCCAGATCGGGCTGCGGTGCGACCACCCCGTCAGGGGACACCTGCCGCAGTTCCCCCAAAATCGTGCTCAGCTCCGCCAAGGCCTGACGAGCACTGGTCTGGACCGTGTCTGCCACCTCGCGCGCCTCGGCGACGGTGAGGCCCTTGCGGTAGACCAGCGCGCCCGAATGCAGGGCGATGAGGAAGAGCTTGTGCGCCAGCACATCGTGCATCTCCCGCGCCAGCCGGGCCCGCTTCTCACCCCGGGCGCTCTCGGCCCGCACTTCCCGTTCCCGCTCCAGCACCACGATGCGATCGGCCGTCGCCTGTTTGGTTTCCCGCCTGGCGCCGATGTAGCTGCCGATGGCAGCCGTCAGGGCCACGCACAGGACCATGCCCGTCGGCACGATGAGCCACACTGACCAATCGGATCCTTCCGTCACGCTGCCTTGGATCAGCCCCACGACGCTAACGGCGACGATCGCCAGGCCACAGCCCACGGTCCAGCGCCATCGCCGCCACGTAGAGAGGCTGAGATAAGCCCAGAACGAGCAGATCCCCAGCCCTGGCCCGAGGCCAAAGAACTGCAGAATCGCGTCGCCAACGCTCAGGGCCAGCGTAAGCAGCACCGGGTAGGCGATGACGCCAGCGCATCGCCAGCAGTGCCACCACGCCACACACGACATACAACAGGTGCAGCGCCCAACGCGGCAGCAAACCACCGTTCGGATCGCTCACAGCAAAAAATCCCCGGCACCATGAGGATGGCGGTCACCACATAGCGCCACACGACGGCCCGGCGACGCAGGGGTGGCTGTTGACTCATGCTTGTGACCCTAGTCGAGGCCGCCCCGCGAGTGCCCCTATCTTCGGGCTAGAGCGACGCATCTTTCGGCTAGCGCGAAACTAGACCTTCGCCCCTGGCGGGCACCTGGCTGGCTCCGGTGGCATAAAGCCATGATCACGTTCCAGAACCTCACCAAGGCGTACGGCTCCTTCACCGCCGTCGACGACATCACCTTTCGGGTGACCCCCGGCACCATCTGCGGTTTCCTCATTCCCAACGGCGCGGGTAAGTCGCCATCAATGCGCTGCCTCGTCGCCCAGGGCACGCAGGCAGAGCTGCTGGCCACCACCGACGACCTCGAAGAACTCTTCATCAACCTCACCGAAAGCACGTCCCGCGAAGGAGCCCTGGTATGAGCACCGCAACCCTCAGCAAGCCCCACTCGACCACCCGCGTCTCCGCGCTGCGCTTTTCCGGGGTGCTGCGTGCCGAATACCGCAAGGCGGTAAGCACCCGCAGTAACACTGGATGCTGCTCGTCTTCACCAGCTTCACCCTCACTGCCCTGTCGGCCTTCGTAGTGGGTCTCGCGTTGGTGAACGCTCCTGCCTCGATCGTGGTCATCCTGGCCGCGCCGATGGTGCTTGGCCCCTCACCATGCTGGGCTCTGGCATCAGCGAGATCGTGCAGTGGCTCACCCTCTCCACCGCGCTAGAGAACACTTTGCTGACCCTCGACCCCGTCAACGTCACGGCCTGGGGGCGCCTGGCCACCTCAGTTGGCCTCTGGCTGATCCTGCCCGCCGCCGTCGGCATCTGGCGTACCCTCCGCCGCGAGGCCTCATAATCCCGGCCCACCAACAGCGCGGCCATCCCACAGAATCGCACCTGTGGGGTGGCCGTGCTTAAGGGCCGTCAACCCACGCAACCAGCCGCAACCGTTCCCGCAGGTCACTCGGGAGGCGAGACCTGGAAGTGGTCCGCACCCTGACAGGCATCGCCGACACCATCGTGATCCCGGTCCTGTTGGTCTGGATTGGCGATATCGATGCAGTTATCGAACTCGTCGGGGATAGCGTCTCCGTCGCGGGTGATGGTTAGCTGCGCCCCAGCAACATTCTGCTGGCCGGTGCTGTCGGTCACCCGAAGGCCCAGATGGCCGCTCACCTCTGCCTCGTAGCGGTGGGTGAGGGTAGGGCTACTGGTCGTGATGTCGTAGACACCGTCCCCGTCAACGTCCCACTCGTAGCGAACGATCTCGCCTGTCACCGCGTAACTACCGTGCGCATCCAAGGTCACATCACTGCCAACCGCGGCGAGATAGGGGCCCTGCAGCCAGGCAAACGGATGAACCGCGCTTTCAGTGACGACATCAGCCATGGCCTGAGGGATCACAGCCGGTTCCTGAGCCGTGCGTAAGTCTCCGTCAGTGCTTTCCACCCGGGCCGTCACATCGTTGCTGACCGTGCTCTGGCTACTGATGACATGGGTCTGGATGGGCCCAACCGCTAGGCCGTTTCTCTCGTCAGGGGCTAGCTCAATGTTCTCGGAGCCAGCGTCGCCCAGGATCAGCACGGCTTTACGCACTCCCGTACGCCAATGCAGCGACGAGTCCTGGCTTTGGCCTGCCTGGATCTGCTCTGCCGCAAGGCTCAGGGCTTCCGGGTCGGTGGTGAAATCCTGGATGACCTCCGGCGCATTCTCTTCCCCTAGCGACACTAAGGCGAAGCGGGCTGTGCCCGTCTTCGAGTCAACCTCAGCCACGAGTTCCCGGGCCGATTCTTGGATCGCCGCGATGTCGCTGCTGGCGGGAGTCACTGCTATGACCACGTCGATGTCTGCCTCAGCCGGACTGGCGACGGGGGTGGGGCCGGTGATATCCGCGTCGAACACCAGCTTGCCCATTTCCCGATAGCCTACCCGGTTGGGGTGCCAGAAGTTTGTTGCTGTCCAGCTGAACGTGGCGCGAGTAACTCCGCTGTTATCAGCATCGCCGTCGGTCTCCAGGAACTCGTTCAGCCAGCGCCGCGGATTCTTCTGCACTAGGTCGGGATCCGGCTCGTGCCCCGCGAATGCTGCTGGCGCCCCGTCAACAAAACGTACTCGCCCCGGGTATGAACCGTTCAGCTCCTCCACCATCTGCTGCTGTAGGGCGACGGCATCGGTGCCCAGTTGCCGGACCTCAGGTGCCGCATCGATCCGTACACCCTTGCCTTGCAGGATATGCGAGGTGTCGATGGACAGAAGGGGGTAACTCATCAGTACCACCTGTGATGCAGGTTTACCAGCCATCTTCTCGGACAGCAACTGGGCAATGGCCGACTTCAGCCGACCGATCGACTTGGGCAGTTCGGCCCGCGCGCTGCTTAGCTTGGCCTGGCACGTCGCCGCGTCGGCCCCGTCAAACAAGCCCGGTACGTTCGGGCCAAAGCACTGCTGAACTAGACCAGCGAAACCCACATCATTTCCGCCCATCGTCATGAGCACTAGGTCGGTCTGCGGGCCGACGAAGTCTGCCTGGGGTCGTAAAGTCAGCTGGCATTGGTACGTGTACTTCTTCGCCCATGGCCATCGGCTTGTGTTCTTCTGGATGTTGTAGTCAACACGGGCCACGTCGTCGACCCCACGCACCCCGCAGGCATCCGCTGCTTCCAACTTCGCCTTCGCCTGCTCGACCGAGTTCGCGTCTACCCCCTTCGGATCCTGCTTGCCCAGCGTCCGCGGCTGAAAGATGTCCCTCACCACCGCCCCCGAGCACGCCCGATTGTCATACGTCGCGCTCATTCCATCCCCGTTCATGAGGCTCGTAAACCGCTGCCCCCAGTTAAGGCGACTCCGTTGACATGCACTGGGACCGTAATACTCTCCCGCGCCATTACCGGCCGAATACGAATCCCCTAACTGCACCACTGACAGCGTGCGGCGAGCAGCTGGAGCCGGATCGGCTCTGCTCACCCCTGGTGACGCTACGCTCATAGAGGCAGCCAGCCCACCTAGGATCAACAGCTGGAATAATCGTTTCATCTGGAAACCTCCTTTGACTTGCGCCGTCGACAAGGACTCCCCTTGCCCCACAAGGTCCCGGCCTCCAGCGCCACGCCCCCGGAATAACCGAGATCCCTAGGTCAGCCTAACGGCTTCAGAACCACGTCCACAATGGAGCAGCAACATTCGCACACGACGTTGAACCGGCCGATTATCCGACATGAGATCCCATGCACCCACTGGACAGAAAACCCTCATCGGGGGAAGCCCATAGCCAGACAGAAACCGCGGATGTCAGGAAGAATGCCAGGAATCAGATCCCTGGCCAGCGGTTCAACCAGCCATGGCTCCTCCTGAAGGGCGGCCTGAAGCGAGTGGGGCTAGGGGTTGCTCTGGGCCTTGACGACAACCTCTAGGTAGTTGCCAGCGTTGAGCTCATGAAGACGGGGCGTCCGCGAGCAGGCGGTCGACACGCTGGGGGCAGCTGTCTCAGGCGTTCAGCACGATCCGCTCCGTCGACAGGGCCCTTAGCGCAAAGAAACATAGCACTCCGAGCAGCAGCACCATCGCGCTTAACACCGAGAGCAGCGCTCCGATGGAGACGCTCACTCCCAGTATTGGCAAGGCCATCGCACCGCCGTAGAACCCCATGACCACCATCTGGGCCCACTTCGCTGCCGTCTCCGACATCATCCACATGGCGTATCCGACCAGGGTCACTGATTCGAAGGCCAGTACCCATCCGGAGACGGCCGTGACCGCGACCATGCACACGGCCCACGTCCGCCCTAACCCCAGGGACGGTAACCATAACAGGTTGAACACGATAAAAACGCAGCTGATGAAGAAGCCGACCAAGAAGGGGAGGGCGAGCTTCGCCAGGAAGAGGGAACGCACCCCATATGGCAGGGCAAAGAGCGATTCTAGGGTCCCATACCCTTTTTCCTCCCAGAATCGGAGCGTTGCAAGCATCCCGACCATCGCGGACACAAAGATGGCGAACAACGCCCCAGACATTGCCGCAAGTGGCTCAGTGTCTGCCACCGATAGCGCTTTTCCTAGCATTACTCCCGGGACAACGAATACAAAGCCAACGAGCCCAGCAAGCCCCCTCGAAAGGAGGGTTTTCCATTCTTTATAGAGGGTTGCCTTTAGCAGCCTGAAGAACCTACTCATCGAACACCTCGGCATATTTATCGAGCAAATCTTGGGAGCCGTCCCAGATCTCTCCAGGCTTCGCGTCAAAGACCACTTTTCGTTTAAGCCCCACTACCCTGGTGGCATGCGAGAAGACGATGTGCAGGTCGTGCGACGAGAAGAGAACCCCAACACGTCCCCGCATCTCGTCAAGGAAGTTCACCAGGTCACGCTGCCCGGAGGGATCCAGCCCCGAGAAGGGCTCATCGAGGAGAAGAAGGCGGGGCGAAGCCAGCATCGCGCGCGCAAGCGCCAGGCGGCGGCGTGTCCCTTTGGAATAGGCGGAGACCTTAACGTCGGCCACCTCCTCCAGACCAAGCAACTCGATCATCTCATCGACGCGGCCAATCGCCACCCCGAGAGCCTTCTGAAAGAACAAGAGGTTCTGTCGCCCAGTCAAGGCTGGGTATACCCCATCATTGTCGAGACAGTATCCAACCCGAAGTCTGGACCTTGCCGCTTTGACTGTATGGCCGTCGATGTATATTTCTCCGCTATCTGCCCGCAGGAGGCCCAAGATCAACCTGATGAGGGTCGTCTTTCCAACGCCGTTTGGCCCCACGAGGCCGACGATTTCCCCCTCCGCGACACGGCAGGTGACGTCATCGAGCACCTGAATCCCTCGAAGGGACTTCGACACTGAGCGTACTTCCAGTATCATTCGCCCTCCGTCAATCGAGTGCAGGTTACAGACTGATACAAATCTGCGCCCGCCCGAATTTCGATATATCGACAATCGGCGCATGCGTAGCGGATTCCACAAGAACAGCAGGGCTCAATGAGGCCCATAGACAGCCCCTTTTGCAATCGAAACTCATCCGAACGCAAGGCACGAACAATATCAAAATCCTCTGCCAAAGGGTACGCTCGCAACATTGGACACGTAGAGACCAAACCGTCAGAATGAACCGTCAGCGTAGAGGCCAAACAACCATTTAGCCTCTGTCGATAGTTCAGAGTTCGCGCATCCGGGAGGGGATATGATAACTTATGCTCCACACGAAGTGTTGAAGGCGAAACAGCTGACGTCTCAACCCAATCTATCCCTAATACTCTCAACATGCCTCTCGCAACCTCAAGAAACCCCGGGTCATCACCAATCAAAATTATACGTGAATCTGTCGGCACGCGAGAAATCGACTGATTTAAACTCATCGCCGAATAACGATTAAGATCAACTTTCAGTCTCAATGTCACATCTTCTGGCGAAATTATATAGTCTGGAGAATTCACCAGAGACAGATCCGATACAATCTCCGGCCTAAAGCCATGTCTTTTGGCCTCATCTACCAACGGAACAAGGATGCGCGACACATCTACCTTAGGCGGTACGACAATACAGAGTTGCCCGACTCCAAGATTTCGATACTTCTCGATCGCGGACTTCAGTTTCACGAAATCCCATTCATCCACCTCTGACCCCCTGACACACCGCCAGCAACTGAGGTGCAGATCAACATCCTCGTCAGTGCAATAAACGCAGTTTAGGTCACAGGGAGCCGATACGACAAGGAAGCCCGTAGAGATATCAGGAGGGCCCTGAAATACATGCTCACTCTGCCAACGAGGAAAATGATTCACTTTCTCAACAAAGGCAGGGTGATCCAAATAGTCCCCCAATTCTTCGATACGGAGCTCCTCTGTCCAGTTCAAAATTGCGTCTAACGATAGGCCCATCTCAGTAGCGACATCCTCGAGCGAAACATTCTGCTCTGCCAACTGCAAAGTCTTTGCCCGGTCCGCCTCTAAAAGAAACACCCTCTGCCTTCCACCGTCATATAAAGCGGAAGTTGCCCCTCCCTCAACGAGGTAGACATCACTCTTCAAGCGAAAATACACTGGCAGCCCCTCAGTCCAGTCTCACCGCAATTTGCGCTATAGCTGAATAGTATTCAGACGTGTATCGCTCAATCCAAGATGGATCGATTTCTGCAAGATCAATACTTGCCCCTAATGTCCCATAGAACTGATTAATTCCATTCTGACACGACACACCACTCCGCTCAACTACACCTCCGCTCAGGAAACTTTGAAGACAGAGTCCACAGCTATTCCTTATGTCACAGGTCACACAGCCTGACATGAACTCTCGGAGTTCATTTACAAGGGAGGCAATTCGTTCATAATCGAGTCCCCTTTCGACCGTTCCAATTGGTCGACTATGTTCCACTCGCTCACACGCATGCATCATGCCGTCAACCGTCACGTAGACTTTTTCGCCAGGCACACAGTTTCCTGTATATTGAATTATTTGATTTCCGGCCTCTCGTTCATGAACTTTAAGATACGGAAGGAGCAGGGATCGACCGACAAGCGCATATAAGAATCGCCTTTGAGACAACTCTGACTTACAATTAGGATCAGTCATCACCTGAATGAATAACTTCAGCATTTCTTGATACTGCACCAAAGACTCTTCCCTCTCTTTCTCTGAAAATTGCTCATAATACGACGTATCAAATGGATTTACTGGGGTGATACTGAAGGGGATCAGCTCCGGATGCTTCATAAAGAACTCCATCACTGAATTAAGATCGGTCTTTGGATCGTAGACAGTATTCACAAATGCCTCAACACCTGCCGCATCGATGTAGCGTTGCACGCCGCTCATGACTCGCTTATGGCTCGCCTGGCCGCCGAAGAGACGTCGGTTTCTATCGTGCTCAATGGCAGGGCCATCGAGGCTAAAAGTTGGAAGAATTCCGTGACTCACAAAAAATCTCGCTACCCTGTCCGTGACCAGGGAGCCATTTGTAGTAAGCAAAAACAGACACTGTTGTTCCGAATATTGTTCAGCGAAATACACACAATCTCGAAGCACAGTCCAGTTTACGAGTGGTTCCCCTCCATAGAAGGTCACAATCGGCCGTCTTCCGGGATTGTGGTCTTTGTAGTTCTCTATGAAATCTAAATACCACCTGGTTGCAGCCAATGCGCGTTCGCGACTCATCTGCCGCAATCCATGCGTTCGCGAATTTGGATATAGTTCAGAGTAGACGCAGTACTTACACCTAAAGTTACACACTTCAGTAAGTTCTAAAATTAGCTCATTAAATCCCTGTCGACGCATGTGTTGGCCTATATCGCCCGCCGTTATCGGACGCAAATCTGGCAAATTACGTTCCCGGATAGGCCAAATGGGAAGCAAATTGGGTGGAGCGATTAAGCAGTGCTCGGTATCGTATACGTATTGTTTTCCGCCATCGGATTTCAGCGTTACTTTATTGCGCCCCATATTTCCAATCCTTTCAACTGGTCGGGATGGCTGACAGAGGACCTTCCGCCAGCCACCCCTTTTCGCTAGTAGTTCTTTACCCATCCGTAAGCGGTCGAGAGGCCTCCGCCACCCCCTACCACTCCCAACTTCCAACTGGCGCTGTCAAGAATTGGGATAGGACCATCGGCTGCGCAAACGCCAGCACAACTCACACCGCAAGCTGCACCGCATCCTGCACCGCACAAACCTGAGCAGACCCATCCTGCAGGCTCAGTGCTTGCGGATAGTTCCAACACATCTCCACCTCCTCGTTGAATATGCAACTAGACCTCCTAGCGCATGTGATCTTTATAGTTTAGATCATCGTTCGATAAAAATATACGTGTATTAGGTTACCCTATTATATTTTGACAATCTTTCTGTTCTCCAATATGGCTTCTATGTTTCGGTGCTCGATCATGTGTCTCGCCGGAGTCATAGGCTCGTAGTAGTATCCCTTGTCAGAAGGGGTTTAGATGCGTTGGATGTTGCTCTCTGTGGGCTTACCCTGGCTTTGTGGACACCTGTGATAGCAGGCTGGTGCCCCCTGGAAGGGTGCCTGATGGCAGATCAGAATTCAGAGCAGGAAGCGCCGAACGTTCACAGCGAAGTACCGGATCGAAGCCGCGCGGTTGATGATCGAGACGGGTCTGTGGTTCCCCCCGAATCGTGGAGGGTTTTCTTATGCGGCTTCGGGCAGTCCCAGCGTGGCCGCTTTGGTCTCGTAGTCGATGGGGCTGGTCATGTCGGCTGCGCTGTGGCGGCGGTGGTGGTTATAGAACCCGTAGCCCCCTCCAGCACAACGGCTTGGGCTTGGCGGGGGCTGGTGAGGTCGTGTCGTGACAGGACTTCCCATTCCAGGCTGGACGAGGAACACCTCAGCAGCGGCGTTGTCGAAGCACGCCCCCACCCGACCCATGGAATGGCGCACCCCGAGCCTGCGGCACAAGGCGTTGAACACGTTCGCCGTATAAGGTCGAGCCCCGGTCGGCGTGGAAAATCACCCGCTTAGTCTCATCAAACCTGCCAGCCGGGCTGGTTCACGGCATCGACTCCGCCGCGGGCCGTGACGGGGCATCTTCAGCGCCGAACAGGCCAGCTCAGCATGGGGGCGTAGCCCGGTCACAGCACCAAGCAGCCGCCGCGGGTAAAAGGTCGATCACCGTGGCTTAGATACAGCTTCGGGCCCGGTCGGCCGTGCTCGTCGACGGTGGGAATCTCGGTCATATCACCCACCCACCCCCGTTCGGCCGGCCGTCGGTGAAGTTCCGGCGCAGCAGGCCGGGGAACGCAGGCCGGGTCGGGTCCTGCCTGGTGAGCCCGTTACAGCACTTGATCCGGCGTGCGATGAGCCCTTGGCGGCGCATCGAGTCCGCGACGGTCTTCTCGCTCACCTGCCACCCGTTGTCACACAGATCGGCATGTAGCCGCGGCGAGCCGTGCACCCCCCCGCCTCGCGGTGAACATCGCCTTCACCGCCATCCCGACGCCGAGCCCGAGCCACCTGTAACCCCGACACCGCTGCGGGACTGTTGGCTCGCCTGAGCCACTTGTAGAACCACCCCAGGCTCACCCCGGAGCAGCAGACACCTCCACGGTGTGAGGCACCCGATACCTGGTCCTCTGGTCGGCGATGAAGCCTCCCCAGGCTCACTTCGTCGCCATCTTTCACTCACAAACCTATGGATCGCTTGCCGACATCACGCCCCGATCCGCAACTCAGCGTTCTCAGCACGCAGCCGTTTCAACTCGACATAGTCGTCGGTGGACAGACGTGAGGAGCCATCCCGCTCCGCTCATGCCCGGCTCACCCAGTTGCCCAAAGTGCCCTCATTCACGCCAAGCTCACGCGCGACCTGAGCGATCGGCTTCCCCGTCTCCTCAACGATCCGGACAGCTCCCTCACGGAACTCCCGGTCGTACTTCTTCCGCTTCCCTGACATCACCACTCCTTATAGCTGATGCCTCCACGGTTCAGGGGGAACCTCAAGTTGGCCATCCCCCGGGATCGGGACGGGACGCTTTTGCCCCGCTGCTGGTCCCGAAGGGTTCCAGACGGCTGTCAGACCTCGATGACATGATCATTTCGTTGTATGCCGGCGGGATGACGATTCGCGATATCGAGCACCATCTGGTCTCCACGATCGGCACCGCGATCAGCCGCGAGACGATCTCGAAGATCACCGATGAGATCTGTGAGGAGATGCTGGCTTGGCAGCAGCGCCCATTGGAGGCGTTCTATCCGGTGATCTACCTCGACGCGTTGATCGTCAAGGTCCGCGATGGCGCCCACGTGCGGAACAAGGCAGCTCATATCGCCGTGGGTGTCGACTTTGACGGGATCAAGCACGTCCTGGGGATCCGGGGTCCAGGCCACTGAGGGGGCCAAGTTCTGGGCCGGGGTTTGCGCGCAGCTGGCCAACCGCGGAATCCAGGACGTGCTGATCGTCTGCGTTGACGGGCTGAACGGGTTCCCCGAAGCGATCGAGGCGACCTGGCCCGAGTCAACGGTTCAAACCTGCGTGGTCCATCTCATTCGCCAGGCGATGAGGTTCGTGAACTACAAAGACCGCAAAACTGTCGCGGCAGCGTTGAAGAACGTCTACCAGGCCGCGGACGCTGAGGCCGCCAAGACCGCACTCGACAAGTTCGCGGCCACCGAGCTGGGACGCAGTAACCCCAACACAATCCGGGTGTTCGAGGATGCCTGGATCCGGTTCATCCCATTCCTCGAGTTCCCACCGATGCTGCGGCGCGTGATCTACACCACCAACGCGGTCGAGTCGCTGAACTACCAACTACGCAAAGTGATCAAGAACCGCGGACACTTCCCCTCCGATGACGCAGCCGTCGTGTCGCGCGTCATAGTTTCTGGCAGGGCTGTTGTGTAGGTCCTGAAGGAGTTGTTGATCATGGGTAGGCTGCCTTCGATCCCGGTGGGGGAAGAAGATCCGGATCGTGTTGAGCGTGTTGGCTGGGGAGGTGTCGATCGCTGAAGTTTGCGTGGAAGGGGAAGATCTCTGAGCAGTCGATCGGTCGCTGGAAGGCTGATTTCCTGGAGGCTGGGAAGGCCGCTCTGGTCGCGGGTCGGAGTGGCCTGTCGAGTAGGGAGGCCCAGCTGGAGGCGGAGGTCGCTGATCTGACTTTGGCGTCGGGTGAGGCGCATCTGGAGGCCAGGGTGTGGAAGAGAGCCTGCTGAGGGCCGTTTGGGCCCTCCCGGGACCTGTGGGGTGATCCGCCTGGAAGAGGGTGTCTCGACTTCGAGGTTCTGTGCGCTGTTCGAGATACCCGAACGCACCTGGCGTGGTTGGCAAGCCAAAGCCCGTCAGGCCCTGAGCGTGAAGGGGCCCTGGCCGCAGCCCGTGCGGGACAAGGTGCGCGAGACGGTCAAGGGGCACGCGTTGAAGCATCCCGCTTGGGGGCATCGCACGAATTTGGGCCCTGACCCGCCACGACGGCTACCGGGTGTCCGAGGCGACAGTACTGCGTGCTCTGCGGGATGAGCAGCTACCCCCAGACGGCGGGGGTGCCAGCGTCAGCGTCGCCAGCTCACCAGGCAGCGCAAGGCCGCTTTCGCGGAGACGCCGACGGGAGCGAATCAGGTATGGCAGCTGGACTTCACCGAGCTGGAAACCACCACGGGTGGTACGTGGCGGATCGCCGGGGTTACTACTCGAAGATGCCAGTAACCCGTTCCGTATCTCCCCGACCGCGAACCAGCACGACGCGATCGCCGCTGTCGAACTCGCCCTC
>JAUNKK010000080.1:8928-12503 GCA_030532825.1 Propionibacteriaceae bacterium | reverse complement strand
GATATTCGGAGGTGTAGTAGTCGGCGTGCGGCACCTCCCAGCGGTCGTTGACCACACCGTCGGGCTTCGCCGCGTAGTACTCCTCGAAAACCGTGCCGATACCGTCCGGCCCGAAGTCCTTGCCCTCGTCAGGCCAGTTGATGTCGTTCCACAGCACGTCAGGGCGGTAACGCGCCACCAGGTCGCGCACATGCCCAGCCGCGTAGACCGCATACTCCAGGTCCAGGGGACGCTCGGTGATCTCGAAGTCGTCGCGCAGCCCGATGGGCTCGGTCGGCCGGACGTGCCAATCCAGCCCGCCGGAATAATAGGTGCCGAACCGCATGCCCGCGCGACGCGTCGCCTCGGCCCACTCCCCCACCAGATCGCGGCGGGGCCCGCGAGCCACCGTGTTCCGGTCCCCCGTGCCGGGGGCATCCCACAGGCACACCCCGTCGTGATGCTTGGTGGTGAGCATCACATACGCCCCGCCGGCTGCGGCGAGCTCCGCGGCTGCCCGGTCAGCGTCGAAATGCTCGGCCTTCCAGGCGTCAAGGAAATCGTCGTAGCCGGCGCCGCCGTAGACCTCATCGTGGTGGGCGCGCGCGGGGCTGCCCTCCAGCCGGATGGTGTTGTAATACCACTCGGCGTACGGGTTGTGGCGGAACCACTCCAGCGGGGGGATCTCCCCGAGCTCCGCGACGGGCTCACCCCACGCGGGCACCGAATACGGCCCCCAGTGTAGGAAGAACCCCAGCTTGGCCCGCCGGAACCACTCCGGCAGGGGACGCCGCAGCGCCTCCCAGCGCTCGGCGTCGCGTTCGAACTGAGCCGACAGATCAGCGGCCACCAAATCCTCCTAGGTTGAGTCCCTTGGCCAGCTGCTTCTGCATGGCCACGACGATGACGAGGCTGGCCAGCACCGCGATGGTGGAGGCTGCCATGAGCGGGCCCCAGTCGGTGCCACGTTCCCCGGAAAACATGGACAGGCCCAACTGTAGGGGCGCCTTCTCGGCGCTGTTGATGATGATGAGCGGCCACAGGAACGAGTTCCAGTAGTCGATGAACGCGAAGGCCGCAACGACAGCGATTGGGCCGCGCAGCAGCGGCACAATCACGTGAACGAGGATCTTGAACTGACCGGCACCGTCGATGCGGGCCGCCTCCTCGTAGTCGCCGGGCAGCGACAGCAGGAACTGCCGCAGCATGAACGTCCCAAAGGCCCCGAAGGCGAACGGCAGGATGATCGACGGGTACGAGTCGGTGGCGCCCAGCATGTCGGCTCCGAGGAACAGCGGGATGACCAGCACTTCAATGGGCAGCACCAGCGTCGCGATGAAGACCGAGAACAGGACCCCGCGTCCCGGGAAGTCCAGTCGCGCGAAGGCGTAGGCGTTCAGCACCGAGACCACCACCACGATCAGCGATCCGGCGATGGCGTAGGCGAAGGTGTTGATCAGGATCTGCCCGAACGGGATGGAGGTGAAGGCGTCGGTGAAGTTGTCCCAGCGGATCTCATCGCCAAACAAGGCGGTGCCGGAGGCCAACACCTGGTTGCTCGGTTTCAGCGCCGAGAAGAACATCCACACGAAGGGGGCCATGAACAGCAGGCCGACGAGTACCAGACAGGCCTTGGAGATGACGGTGCCCCAGCGGCGGGGCCGGTTCGACTCACGAGTCATAGTTCACCCACTTCTTCTGACCGACGAACTGCAAGGCCGTCACCAGCATCACCAGCACGAACAACACCCACGCCAGCGACGACGCCAGCCCCAGCTTGTCGAAGGAGAAGGCGCTGCGGTACAGGTGCAGCACCAGGGTGTTCGTCGATTCACCCGGGCCGCCCTTGGTCAGCATGAACGGCTGAGTGAACACCTTGAATGCCCCGATGACAGTCATGACGGAGGCGAAGAACAGCGATGGGGACAGCATCGGGAAGGTGACCTTCCAGAACCGGCTCCACACGGTGGTGCCGTCAATCTTCGCGGCCTCCATTACGGCCGGGTTGATGTTGTTGAGCCCGGCCGCCAGTACGACGATGTTGTAGCCGATTGCCTGCCACAGCGACATCATGATCAGCGACACCATTGCCCACGTCGGGTGGCCCAGCCAGGACGGCCCGGTAATGCCGATGAGTTTCAGCGCACCGTTGACCACGCCCCCGTCGTCGAGCATGACCCGCCAGATCAGGGCGTTGGCCACCATGGGGGTGACCACGGGCACGAAGAACAGCACCCGGAAGAACGGCGCCCAGTCGGGTAGCGAGTGCAGCCACACCGCGATCGCCGTCGACAGGATGAGGTTCACGGCGGTGTAGCCGACGGCGAACACGAACGTGTTGCCGAGCACGGTGTAGAAGACGGGGTCTTCGCCGGACAGCAGGCGGGCGTAGTTGCCGGCGCCGACGAACTCCGGTTCCCCGTAGAGGGGCCAGTTGTAGAGGCTGATGACGATCGACGCAATCAGCGGCACCACCATGAAGATCAGGAAGCCGCTCATACCCGGGGCTAGGTGGAAGAAGGCCAGCAGCCTCTCGTTCACGCCAGGCTTCCTGGCCTTCTTCGCACGCTTTTCACGGGCTGGCGGGTTGGCCAGCGTCGTCATGGGTCAGTTCACAGACTTCGCGATCGAATCGAGGATGTCCTGCGCAGTGCGAGTGCCTCGGGCGCCCTCCGGTGAGTACTGCGTGAACTGGGTCGTGACCTGGTTCCAGGTGGGGGTGGTCACCAGGGGTTCGCCGTCGGCAAGGAGAGCCTTCATCACCTCCGCGTCGGCCGCAGGCTTGCCGTCGGCCCAGCCGTCCATGGCGGACGCGATGGACGGGACGGTGCCACGGTGCTTGCCGACGTAGGCAACCACCTCGGGGGTGGTCATCTTCATGATGTTCTCGAAGGCGGCCTTTTTGTCGGGGCACTTGGCGGAGATCCCGAAGCCGGAGCCCTGAATCATCCCGATCGGCTTCCCGGCCGTCGAAGGGATGACGGCGACACCCACCTCGGACTCCATGCCTTCGCGGATGGTGGAGTAGAACCACGGCCCCTCAACAACCATGGCCACCTTCTTGGCCTGGAAGCCCTGCATCGGGACGTCGGTGGGGTCGGCGGGGTTCGGGGCGGCGGCGACGCCCTCCTTCGCGACCAGGTCGAAGCCCCACTGGATGTCGGCAACGAAAGCTGGGTCGGTGATATTGAGCTGGCCGTCCTTCACGGGCACGTTGCCGTTGGCGAACGCGAAGGGCAGGAACGGGTAGCTGATGTCGGGCGCCACCGCGAAGCCTTGGACGCCATCCTTGGTGAGGGCCTTCGCGTCGGCGAGGAACTGCTCGGTGGTGTAGTCCAGGCCCGGCTCCTGCAGCCCAGCCTCCGCGAACATGGTCTTGTTGTAGAACAGCACCATGGGTTCGGCGTCATAGGGGATGGCGCGGACCGAGCCGTCGACGGTGAGGCCCTGCATCATGGCTTCGTTGTACTGGGTGAGGTCGAGCCCAGCTTCCTTGGCGAGGTCGTCGAGGGGGGCCAGCAGGTCGCCGAGTTCCTGGGCGCGTGCCGCCTGCGTGGTGATGATGCACGGCGCGTCGGACGATGACATGCGGGTCT
>JAUNKK010000080.1:7429-8828 GCA_030532825.1 Propionibacteriaceae bacterium | reverse complement strand
CGTGCCGCCTGCGTGGTGATGATGCACGGCGCGTCGGACGATGACATGCGGGTCTTCACCTTGGTCCAGTAGTCCTGGAAACTGGGCCCGTCGATGGTGAGCTTGAAGTCGGGGTCGGTTTCCTGGACGCCTTTGACGAAGGTCTCCCACTGCTCGCGGTCGGACTCGCTGGAAACCCACGTGTACATGGCCTGAGCCTGCTCGCTCTTCTTGCTGTCGGAGGTACCCCCCGAACACGCACCGAGCCCCAGGGCCAGGGTGGCGCACAGCGCCAGGGCGGTCGCGCGGCGGTACTTCATACGTACTCCTTTGTCGTACTCGGGCGGTCACCGGGGGCTGCTGCGCCCGGCAAAAACCCGAAGTTAGCGTTAACATTTAGGATTGTAGGTCACCCCCCGAGGTTTGTCACGACTTTTCGCAGCGCAGGTGCACGAGCGCTGCCACGACCGGAAATCCGGGGCCTGCGCGGGGTCCCGCCAGACGACGGAGGTCACCAGCGCACCTCGTCGACGGCCCAGCGCGCTACGTGAATCGCGGCCAGCCCGAGCCTGACCCGTCGCCTCCCTGCCCATCGTTTGGCCAACTGTCTCTTAACTATCCGGCGTGGCTACTGCGTTTGGTACTGCCGACGATGAAATATAAGTTAGATAATCCTGGCCATCGCCCTGAGAGGTTGCCGCTATGGGCATACCCGACGTGACGACTACGACCACAATAAAACAGCTGCCGGGGAGCCATCCCACCCCACGTGCAGCGCTGCATGGCATCGTCGGTCATGCGGTGTTTCTCATCGTGTGCGGAATCCTGACCGCCGTCGCGGTCCCCCACGCCGTCACCAGCCCAGACTTCTGGGTCGCAGCGACGGCGTCGCTCTCGGCTGCTTTGACCCTGTTGTGTGTCCGCCGCAACCAGCCCCGCATCGACGACCGCGAGGTCGACATGATCCTGGCAGTCACCACCCTGGCCAGCGCCCTGTGGACCGTTAGGCAGTGGCCGGAAGCTGACAACCAAACGGCCACCGTCGCCGCCTGGCTGTTTTGTATGGTCACCTGCCTTCTCATGGTCAGCGGCACCCGCGCTGCGATGTGGCTGTGGCCGGCCGCCATCCCCGCGCTCGCGTGGACCTTGCCCGAGGCGTCCCGCCTGATCGCGCTGCTCATCGTCATCTGCTCGTTCCTGACCGTCTTCGGTTTCGCGCTACTGCGGCGCGGCTGGGCTCCCCGGGATCAGCTGGCCACCATTCCGCCGAAACGCCTGGCCTTGGCCGGCAGCATGCTTGTTCTCGTCGCCCTCACCGCCAGGATTGGAGTGCCCGCATGACGCTACAAGTCCCGAGACGCTCAGCCGAGCAGCCGCCGACGGCGCCCGGCATCATGGATCCCGTCCCTTTCCCGGACGC
>JAUNKK010000080.1:0-7329 GCA_030532825.1 Propionibacteriaceae bacterium | reverse complement strand
CGGCTGCTGCTGGAAGCCAGTGACCAGGAAACCATCGCTGCCGCCCGGCAACTCCGGCCCCGCCCACATTTAACGATTATCGAGGTCCCGAAAGCCGACCCGCAGACCAAACCGAAGGCCTGCAACTATGGACTGCTGACGGCCCGCGGCCAGCTGTGCACGATTTTCGACGCCGAGGACAAGCCCGATCCGTTGCAGTTGCGCCGCGCCGCCGTCGCCCTGCATCGGCTGGGCCCGACCTATGCCTGCATCCAGGCCCGGCTGGGTTTCTACAACTCACGCCAGAACATGCTCACCCGTTGGTTCACGCTCGATTACGGCACCTGGTTCGCGAACATGCTGCCGGGGCTCGTGGCTCTTGGCGCCCCCATCCCGCTGGGCGGCACGTCGAATCACTTCCGCACCGCCGCGCTAAAGCAGGTCGGGGCCTGGGACCCGTGGAACGTGACGGAGGACGCCGACTTGGGGCTCCGCCTGCACCGCGCTGGCTACCAGATCGGGGTGTTGGACTCCACGACGCTAGAAGAGGCCAACCCCGACCCCATCAACTGGATCCGGCAGCGCAGCCGCTGGTACAAGGGCTATCTACAGACCTTCCTGGTGCATTTGCGCCGACCCGAGCTGGTAACACGGCAGCTGGGCTGGCGGGCGGTTGCCGACATGCTGATCTTCGTGGCCGGAACTCCCCTGCTCAGCGCCCTCAACGGGCTGTTCTGGCTCATCACGCTGATCTGGTTCGCCTCAAGATCCGAGGCGATCATGGCTCTGTTCCCGCCGGGGGTCTACCACCTAGGGCTGCTGTGTTTGCTGATCGGGAATCTCTCTGTCATCTACATGAACCTGTACACCGCACGGTCCATGGAGCGGCCCGACCTGCTACTGCCCTCGCTGCTGGCCCCAGGTTATTGGGTGCTGATGTGGGTAGCGGCCGTCAAGGCCGTCGTGCAGTTGGTGCGTAACCCGTCGTACTGGGAGAAGACGGCGCACGGACTGCATCAACCAGCATCGAAGCAGCCAGCGCCAGCGAAGGTGCCGCAGTCGCCGGTGAGGGTGCCGCAGCCCGCCCGGCTGCCGCACGTTTCACCACCGCAGACCATGCCGCTGCCCGTCCCCCAGCAGCCTCAGCAGCAGCCCGTCGAGGCGGAACGAACTGCTGTGCAGACGCGGCCCAGGCCTGTCCCAACCTCACCGGTGAAGGACCCGGCGTTGTGAGAGCGCAGCGTAGGAAACTGTCCCATGACGCCGTGGTGGCGGTCCTCGTCGGGGCCATCTACCTGGCGTACGGAATCTGGCTGAGCACCAACGATCTGATCTTCCCCGACTCCATGAGCCGCGTGGCCAACGGCTATTACGTGATCTTCAGCCGAGACCCGCACTTAGCGGCCATCGGGTTCGTCTGGAATCCGCTGCCATCACTGGCCACGATCCCACTGCTGCTGCTCTCGCCCGTGATTCCGGTGCTGGCGACGAAGGCTTTCGCGGGCATCCTGGTTTCAGTGTTCTTCGGGACGATCGCGATGGTGCTGGCCCGCCGTATCTTTCTGGAATTCGGGGTTTCCCGCGGCTGGGCATTGGCGTTCACGGGTGTCCTTTCGATCCAGCCGCTGCTGCTCATGTCGGCAGCCTCAGGGGCCAGCGAAGCGATACTGCTGGCCGTGTCGCTGTACACGACGCTGCACCTGACGAAGTGGCTGGGCCGAGACGACCCGTGGCACCTAGTCCACGCCGGGCTCGGCCTGGGGTTGGCCTATCTGGTGCGTTATGAGGCGGCGGCCGCGGCGTTGGCCGCCACCCTCCTCGTGCTGACATTCAGCCTGGTGCGGGCGCAGACAGCGAACCGTCCCAAGACGATGGCGCTACTCGACTGCTTCCTGGTGGGCAGCCCGTTCGCGGCGTCATTCTTCATCTGGGCGCTGATCTCCAAACTGGTGGCTGGGTCGTGGTTCGAAACCTACACCTCGCCATACGGAAACAGCGCCCAGGTCGCGGGCGCCCGCGCCAGCATCGACAGCATCACCGGCAGCGATCTGCTCAGCAAAGTGGGGTATCTGAGTGCCCAGCTCTTCTCCGTCGCCCCGCTGGTGTTGCTGTTTGTCGCCGTCGCGGTGATCATCGCGTGGCGGCGTCGGGACGCGAGGGTGCTGGGTGCCGCGGCGGTGCTGGGCGGCATCCTGATCTTCGATGAATGGGCTTTCCTGACGGGGTCGTCATTCGGCTGGTTGCGGTTCCAGTACATGGCCATCCCTTGGGGCTTCTTTATGGCCGGCTACATCTTGGGGGCCGCCAGGGTGCGTAACCCTCAGGCGAAGGTCAAGACGGCCGTGGCCTGGGGGCTGCTGGTGACACTGGTGGCGCCGATGCCGCTGGCCTGGGGGGCGTCCTTAAACCCGCGGCTGGCGCGGGAAGAGAACCTGACGGTCGAGGCGGGGCGCGCCAGGCAGTACCAGGTGCAGGCCCAGGCGGCCGCGTATCTAGACTCGTTGAGCCTGCCAAACGGGTCGGTTATTACGGACGTCGCCTATTCCTTCCCCATCGTGCTGGCTAGCCGCAACCCACGCCAATTCGTCATCACGACGGACCGGGATTTCCGGCAGAAACTCAGCGACCCCCTATCCGAAGGCGTGAAGTACGCCTTGGTGACGGGCCCGGAGGCGTCGCAAGCCGATGCCGTCTCCCTACGATTCCCTGGCATTTTCGCCGACGGGGGCGGGGTGGCGCGACTCGATCGGGAGTGGGTCGACGGTCGCGGGGCCCAGTGGCGGATCTACGTTTTCGAGTACTGAGGGGCACTCGCAACGACGCCGTCCACTGGGCCGCGCTCACGCCATCCGGTCAACTGGTTTGCCACAGCAACTGGAACCAAACTTCACTTCCGTCAGCGCATTCATGGACATCGAATCCCTGACCATCGTGGATCATTGCACGCTGCGCGACAGAAGTCCGCTGCGCGCCGCGCAGCACGTCATACTCATCGCCTACCCGCAACACCCGATACGGGTCCTCTTCGGTTCCGGCGCCACTGCTGGTCAAAGTCTCCAAAGCCAGCCGAGCCAAGTTTCTTTCGCGCTGCGCGGCCTTCTCGTCGCCCATCTGATGATAGCTGTAAGCCAACATCCCATGTGCTGTAGGACTCAGGAACACTCCCGGCATCATGCGCCACACAGCATCGACGGCAGCTTGGTAATTGCCGCTGGCTATCAGCGGCGAGACCTCAGATTCAATATGCACCAGAGGGTCGAAATTCGCAGCGGCCATAATCTCCGCTCGCAGTGGCGTCAGCGTCTCCTCACTAGGGCTGAGAACAAATCGCTCCATTACCTCCACAAAATCCATCACATCTCCTTGTCTCGGGCAACCTTCGCCGCAAACATGTCCGCGGCGCGACTAGCACGCCTTCTATCTCTATCGGAGCATGCCAGGCAGCCGATGCCAACTAGCCGCTTTTCTAGCTGATTCATGGTAGATCAAATTGACGCAGCGCATCTGCCGACCAGCAAAGCACCCCATACTTCAGCGAGGTGCCATACAGTGTTTGCCCGTCCGGCGCCCATGCTAGGCGCCCCACCGATTCCGGCGGCGCCGGGGCGAATAAGCTGACCTGAGTTACCGGGTCCCACAGCATAACCTCGGGTCTACCGACTGCGCAGATTGCGATTTTGCCGTCGCTGCTCACCGCGACACGGCTCGGAGTTTCCAATAGCAACTCCGGGCCTGCGTTAACCTGCTGGTCACTGACCAGATACGTTGCCCCAGGGTCAGATGTGATCACTACCAAGATGCCATCGGGGCCATAAGCCACCCCGGCAACCGGCGACGGAATCTCCTGCAGCGGTCTCTCGCGACTACCGCGGTGCACGTCCCAGATTGCACAACCATCCTTCGCGGCCACAGCTAATCTATCCCCGTCCGGGCTAAAGCTGACTGAATGCGGCTCAGGCATGTTGAGCACCTGCGCCGGTCGGCATTGGTCTCTGCGCACCCCCCAAATTCGAACCGTTCCGTCGGTGCCTGCCGACGCCAAAAGCTCCCCGTCTGGGCTGAACGCCATATCAACGACGTATGGACCAGCCAGTGCCGCTCGGTGCCCGCGGAGCTCCCAGGCCAACTCGCCTTCACGATCGATCACTTGAATCGCGGGGTTGTATGTGTCCCCCACCGCCAGCCACTCGCCACCTGGATGCCATGCCAACGCGCCGTCTCGTTGATTCTCTAAGCGCCGCACGACCTTCCCGGTCGCCGCATCCCATATGACGGTCCCAAACGCCGACTCCAGCTTCAATTCGAACCGAGCACGTGACTGGTTAGCCGCCACCAAAGCACCGTCCGGAGAAACAGCCAATTGACCACTCGTCAGATAGTCATCAGAGGAATAGGCAACATCTACGGGTTGGATATTGATCGGGGAAGGATCACCGCTTGGGCTCGCGCTCACTTCGCTCGGCGATAAGCACAAACCACCGATCTCATCGGAAGCGCATCCGGACAGCAATCCGACAAAGCCCAAACCAAGCAAGCTACGTCGCCGCATGACGCCCCTTCAATTTCAGCCTCATTTAACACCAGCTTTACGCTTGTACTCCGCGAAGTCCTCCGGAGTCATCGAATTGATGAAATCACGCCCAGCTTCACGAGCATCCTGCTCGACAGGCTGGTTGAAGTAGGCGTCGAAGTCGTCCTCGGGTTTCTTATAGTCGTCAAAATTCTCCTTCCAGGAGTCCACCTCTTCGCGAGTGACGCCGTGCTCCTCCAGTTCCTTCTCTTTCTTGTTTCCCGTGATATAATCCCAAACATTGCGCTCGGTATCCCGAATAATTTCATGCTGCCCCGCATGCCTGGCCTCATGAGCAGCGGTATTCATAACCTTTTGAGGATCATCAAGAATATTCTGATTGATCATCAATTTTCGACCGGCTCCAAACCATCCGCCCTCATTCCATAAGCCATAAGAAGTCTTCTCCTTATCCTCAAATGAGATTTTTTGCGAATCCACGCCATATTTGGCCAACTCGTCATCGACCATTGCCTGCAACACTCGCTTGCGGTCCTCGGTGCTCAGCTTTTCCCATTCTTTGACGATGGCGGGGTCTAGTTTACCATACTCCTTATCCGTCGCTGCATCCTCAACCACTAAACCCGCTGAGTTGGAATCGAGCTCGGATTGGGCGGTAAGGCCCGTGTCAGGCCATTGACGGGTGTCGTCTGCGTCTACACAGGATTGCCGAACTGCCTGCGCTGCATCGCTGGCAGCCTTTTCCAGGTTGTCGATAAGCGCATTAAACTCTGCGATCGCGCGGTCACGTAACGCTTGCCCCGGGTCCGCAAAGGGCGTAATAGTAAGTGTATAGGTGCCTGGGCCATTTTGGCCCTCCCAGGCGGCCTTCTTCTGAGTCGCCTCGAGAACGTCACGATCATACTGCGCTTTCGCGGCTTCGCTGACTCGGTTTCCTTCCTCGTAGTTCTCCTTACAGACCTGTGCCCCTCGTTGCGCTGAATCCAGTGCGTCCGCGTACCCTTCCAGCGCGCTAGCAGCACTTTGGAATCCATCTGCAATACAGGTCCAGCGTGATGGCTCCACTTCGAGGCGAGAACGGAAGCGATCCGCTGCCCTACCGACCCAGCCCTCTGTCTCGATCCCAGCCAACGACTCGCCCATCGAGCTGAAACTATCCGAACACGTTCGCATAGCCATGCCACGCTCGCGGATTCCCGACGGGATTCCTTCAATGATGAACTCTGGCTCTCCCCGATATTGCACGCCCATCACTGCCCTCCCATCAAAGGACTTAGAGGAAGAGAATCCATAGCATCGCAGATAGCGGCCACCTTCTGCTCGACTGCAGCGTCGTATGTGGCGTAATTAGTTGCGATTTTACCTAGTCGCGCCGCCATCTCCTGGATATCCTCAATCATAGAAACAGAGGCAGGCTCCCAACGTCCCTGAAACTCCTCGACCACCTCCAGCAGAGCATCATGGGCCAGTTGTGCACCATCGGGAAGGAAATCTCCAACAGCACCATCCGGTTTTAGCTGAACTATTTCCCCGATTTTTTGCGCTATTTCTTTCAGCGCCCCATAATCGACTTCGAAATCTTGAACGGTCATATAATCGCCCCTAACTTAGTCTAGAATCGCGACGTTTCCGGCTTCCATCTGAGAAGCCAACGACTGGATCTCTTTGATTACCGCTACTGCCCGGTCCATCGCTTCCACCAGCAGCTCAGCGCGTTCCTGCAATTGTCCAGCCTTCTGATCCTGCGCTTGACGAGACTCAGTCCCGGAACTCCAAGCGGCGATTTCGGCGCGCACATCGGCGCCCATGCCCTCGACTATTCCCTCACGCAAATTGGCCGCACCTTTGATAAAGGCATCCTCCATAGCCTGAGCACTGGCTTCTCTGAAGATCAACTTACCTTCTGCCATGTCAGCCTCCCATCCGGCTTACGATTTCGGGATCACAGGCTATAAAGCTCTCCCGCTGGCTCGCGTCGGTTTCCGCAACATCACGGTCGACGGCTACCAACGCATCTGCATACCCTTGAAGGTCAGCGGTGAGCACTTTGAAAGACCCCATCCATTTGGATACCACGTCCACCATAGCTGCGGAAGCAGAACCTGCCACCTGTGGCGCATGCTCTGCCACAACACTAGGGAGGACCGACAGGCTCTCCTGAGCTTCGCCGTTTGCCTGTGCGACGATAGCCGCGGCCCGCTGCTGGGCTCCAAGTTCTAGCTGCATCTGACCGTCCATGAGCTTCCCCTTTCAGATGTGCTCTAAAAAATCGATGATCCGTGATTCCCGAAAGTCAACAGTTTGGCTGACCTAAGACTAACGGCCCGGGGGGTCACCTGGACCTGAACGACTGGTTCACCCACCGGTTGAGGGGCCAACGCACGTGATCTGGTTTACACGCCTTGGGACCTGACCTTGGCTCTCGCAAGACTCGCTGCCGAGAGCTTCGGCGGGTGCGGTGTGGCAGGACTGAGCTTCCTACCCGATGCTCGCGGCGTCGGTATCAGCGGCTTAACACGCCACGACAGCACTGCGGGTCGAGTGCCTAGCTGACCTGGGCCGTCAGCACGACTCCAGCACCAGGATTCGCTCCTCAATTAGCCTGAACAGCGGAAACCACTTCACCCACTTCGCGCGCGGGTCGATGCGTTCCATCCCTTCCCCTAGGCCAACATCACGTACTGGCCGGAACCCTGGCGCGACAGTGCGGCAGAACGTCGCACCGTTTCGGCACCCGTAGGTGAACTTAGCCCCGGCGGCCACCACCGAGCGTTCTCGACCAAACCGCCGAAACAACGGGGCCATGACCTCCACGAACG